>JAQBZT010000005.1 GCA_027622355.1 bacterium
TTTTTCAAACTCGCCCCCCGCCACCGAGATGGAGCCTGCGGCCGGGTTCGTATCCACCACGTGGATGGATCGCTCGTAGATCGGATCGCCCGAGGAGAAGACCAGATCGACGCGGTGGGTGCGAAATATCCGGAAGACTTTCTCCTGCAGCGCACGGGCCGATGCTCTTCCGACGGCGCTGCCGTACCCTTTCCGGTTACCGCCGCTGAAGAGCGGATGGTGCATGAAGACAAAGCGCCACTTGCTCTTGTCCCTGATCAGCGTCTGGATCAGCCAGGCGATCTGCTTGTGATCCGAGAGGCGAAGGTCGGACTTCACGCAGCTGATGCCCTCACACAGCCCGGGACATTTGTCCGGGGTTTTCCTGGCGGCGTATTCGTAATCCACGCCTTCGTTGGAATCGAGAAAAATGAAAAGAGCCTCTCCCCGGCGGACGGCGAAATACCGCCCGGGCAGTCCGAAGCGGCGGGTGAAGGCGCGGCCGCAGCCCGGGAGTAAATCGTCCGGACCCAGGACGGCGTAGAACGGTGTCGAGGAAAGAAGCCTTCCGTAGACGCGGAAGAAAAGAGAATCCTCCATTTTCGTGGAGGCGCCCGAGGGGAGAAGATCGCCCAGGAAAACCGCCATCTGCGCTCCCTTTGGGGCGTCCTGCGGCGGGCGGCCGCTCCGGATGGTCTCCGCCAGTTTGGCCACGGCGAACTGTCCGGGGGTGTTCCGCCCCAGCCCGCCAAGCACCATGAGCGAGAGCGACGCCGCGCTTTGCGGCGGTATCTCGTTGGCGAACAGAAATTCCTCGGCCGGGCAATTTTCCTTCCGGCAGAGCCCGTAGGCCACGCTGGCATTCCCGGGAACGTTCCGCACCTGGACCCGGTAGCGGAGCCGCCCGGCGGGGTCGCCCTTCACGGGCCGCCCATCCATCCGGATGCGGCGGGCGGAGTCACCGGCGGATTTCAGGTGCACCCACATCGGAGAGGTGCCGGGCTCGGTGTCCCACGTCAGGAGAAGAGTGTCCTCCCCGGGGAAGGTCACTTGCGGAAGCCGTAGAAAGGGTTTGGGAAGCGAAGCCTGAAGCGGCGCGGCGGCCGGATCAAAGGCTGCCCCTCTCTGTGCAGTGCGGCGGCCGCAGCCGGCGAGCAGGCCCAAGCCGAGGAGGATGAAAAAGAGGCTGAGCGCACAGGTCTTTTTTCTCAATATCAGGACTTTTCCCAACCGCTCTCCCCTTCGGCGCGGCGGAGCCGGGCCCGCGTGTTCGCGCCGCTTCTGTTTTGCCGCGCCACAGAATGGGGCCGCGCGCCCTGTGGCGCAACCTGGAAGAGGGCTTGGGTTTCCGTCAAAAATCCATCTCGAACCCGTCATTTCTCCGGGAGATCGCAAGGCGCCGAACGAAAGCCGCGCCGCGCCAGTTTTTATTAATCTGTTGTTTTTAAATGATAAACAAGCACAAAAAAATGTGGCACTGAATATGCACTCTACCGGAGTGGACACCCGCTTCCTCCACTGCGGCCGCGCCGGGCACGGGACGCTGGCCGGAGCGGGAGGAATCCGGCAAATGAACGGTCCGGTTCCCTGGACGAGTGAGGAGATGGCCCTTGGATACGCATGGAGTGAACCCTTCCCCGATTCTGCCTCCCCTGGGAGGGAGCGGAAAGCCCGCTGCCGGAGAGCGCCCGGCGCCCGCCTCGCCGGCCGAGGTACAGATGGCCCGCATTCTGGCCCGGAATGCGTTTCAGCCGGGCAAGGCCGAACCGGTCGAAGCGATTGCCCCGCGCCGCAGCGGGCCGATGCGCGGCGGCAGCCTGGACATTTACGCCTGAAGACAAACCCGAATCGCAGCTTCTTTTCGGCATGAGTGCGGGCGCTGCTCTCCCGTTGAGAGCGGGCCCGGTTTGAGGGACAGGATTGTGCGGTGATATATTTCCCCCGGGAGGGCCGGTTCGCGCGGCTCGCCACTCCTGGAGGGTGACGCATGGTCGAGCCTGTCGGCGGGGTCCCGCCTGCAGCTCAGCAGAAAATCAGCGAACTCCGCGATCGTGAAACAGCCCCCGGCAGCGTTCCCGCCGGCGGCGAGGAGGAAATTCGCCAGGCGGGCGCCCGGGCGGCCGCACTCCTCTCGGGCCTGGCCGCCGTCAGCCGGCCGCAACCCCCCCAGAAGCCGGCGATCTCCGAGGATGTGGAACCGTTTCTCGGCGGAAAGGGGCGGGGGAAAAGCGTGGACATTGTCGTCTGAACACCTCCCCTCCCGGATCTGCGGGAGAGCTTTGACACTGCGCTCCGGGCGCACCTAAGATTGCCTCCGTCCCGAGTCTTCCCGTTTCACATTAATAAGACGACAAAGAAGGAGATCGTAAGTGGTCGATATCCGGCCCTTTTTCGCGCTGCGCTATACACAGGCCGCTCCCGACCAGATGGGGGAGGTAACTTCTCCTCCCTACGACGTGTTCACCCCCGAGCTTCAGCGCGCTTTTCATGATCGCCACCCCCACAATGTTGTCCGGCTGATTCAGGGAGAGATACTGGCAGGGGAGCCCGATGACGAAGGGCGTATCGGGCGGGCGGTGGAATACATGCGTTCGTGGCGGGCCGGGGGAGGGCTCGCGCCGGACGGCACGCCCGCCATTTATCCCTACATGCAAATTTTCGAAACGCCGGGCGGCGTCCGCTTCGCGCGGCTTTCCTTTTTTGCGGCGGTGCGGGTAGAGCTCTTCGGGGAGGGGCGGATTTTTCCGCACGAGCAGACGTTCCCCAAGCCCAAGGGTTATCTCTATTCCCTATGGGGCAAGACCGGCGCCCATCTCGGCCCGATTTTTAGTTTTTACGACGACCCGGGTTGTACGGTGGAAGCCGCGCTCGCGGCCTCGATGCGGGGCGCGCCCATCGCCGATTTCGAGGACGACGGCGTTCGGCATACGCTTTGGCGGTGCGACGATCCGGAAGCGATCGCCGCCGTACAGAAAACGCTTGCGCCGCGCGAGGGATTTATCGCCGACGGCCACCACCGCTACGAGACTTCGTTGAACCTCCGCGAGGCCGCCCGCAAGGAGGGTGCACCCGAGGGCGGTGAGGCGGACTATACGCTGATGTGTCTGGCCAACATCGCGGACCCGGGCATGGTGGTGCTGCCGACGCACCGGATGCTGAAGAAACCGGGCCGGGATGTGGACGCGGCCCTCTCGCGCATTTCGGAAACCTACGAAATCACCGAAGCGGCGGCCCCGGCGAAGGGTGAGGGCATCGCCGTCGCGCGACGGCTCGAGGAGCTCCGCGATGAGAGTGGCGGCCGCTCGGCGTTTTGCCTGGCCGATGGCTCGGGACTGATTCGCTACCTGCTTCGAAAAGAAAGCGCGCCCGCCGAAGGGGGCGAGGGAGCGGCCCGCGCCGTAGCCGCGCTCGATGTCAGCCGGCTGCACCGGGAGATCATCGAAGGGGCCTTCGAGGCCTCACACGATGAGGCCGACATCGGCTTTACGCCAGATCCCGAGATTGCCCTCGGCGGGCCGGGGGCGGGGGCGTGCCGCGTGTCCTTGCTGCTCAATCCCACGCCCGTCGCCTCTGTGTGCGAGATCGCGCGGGCCGGCGGCCGGATGCCGCACAAGTCCACCTATTTCTATCCCAAGCTTCGGACCGGGCTCGTGATTCACAGCTTCGCGCCGCCCGCTCTCGGCTGAGGGAACTTTCGGGTATTCCCATGATGAAAATTTCCCGCGCCGAATTCATCACCAGCGCCGCGAATCGCGGCGGATGGCCGGCGCCGGAGCGCCCCGAAGTGGCCTTTTCGGGGCGGAGCAACGTCGGAAAATCCTCGCTCATCAATTCTCTCACCGGCCGGAAGAAACTCGTCAAAACGAGCACGACCCCGGGCAAGACACAGCTCATCAATTTTTTCGGAATCAACGATCGCTACATCTTCACGGACTTGCCGGGATACGGGTACGCCGAAGTGCCGCTGGCGGTGAAGCGGAAGTGGCGGCCCATGATCGAGGAATATCTCCGCGAGCGGGAGACGCTCCGGGGGGTGGTGCTGCTGGTGGACGCGCGGCGGGGCGCGAAGGAGATGGACCTCATGCTGCTCGAATGGCTCGCCGCGGTGAATCTGCCCGCGTGCATTGCCGTGACGAAGATCGACAAGCTCAAGCAGAATGAGCGCCGCGCGGCCGTGGACGACCTGGTCCGCACCTTGGAGAAAAGTGGCGGGCTCTATGGCCAATGGTCCGGCCCGATACAGACGAGCGCGGTGAAGGGCTGGGGCAAAAACGATCTGATGAATCAGATCGAAGAGTGGCTGGAGGATTCCCCCCGCGACGCCCCCGCTGCCTGAGGGCACCGCGGAACGGGCGGTTTTTTTCCTGTCACAGCGGCAGTGGAATAAAAATTTTCAGGGAATAGACGGGATAGGGCCGGTAGCGCGGGATGATGATGCGGGGAGCGTAATGCCGCGGGGGCGCCTGCCCGTACCTTCGATACGCACTTTCGGGGGCCGTGCGGTAGTCCCGGCGGTAGGTGTAGTCGCCCCACTGGTGGATGTTTCCGAATCGGCGGTATCTGTGGCCGTAGTATCCCTCCCCGGCCAGGGCGGCGGCGGGAAACGCGGAAACCGTCATCAGGGCAGCCAGTAGAGCCAAGAACCAACGCTTCGTGCATGACTCCTTTCATGTTCTTGCGGCGGCCTTGCGCGCCTGATCGGCGGCGGGGCGCATCTGTGGATTGGACGCGGCGGGGTTCCGTGCTGCGGTTTTCCGCGGGATTGGGGGTGTCTCGCCCCCGCTCCGCCGCTTTGGTATGGTGCGGAAATCGAGTCCGGTCTCCTGGACCCGGAAAGGAGATCGCATGAGGGCGCCTAAAAAAACGGCGGCAAATAAACCCCCGAAGAAAAAAGCCGCGGCCCCGAAGGCGACAGCAGAGAAAAAACCGTCGGCATCGAAAAAAGAAGAGCGCGTTTACGACGATCCGCTCCACATGAACCCGAAGGGGAAAAAGCCGGACCGGATTTTCTTCGGCGTCGGGGGCGTTCCGCATTCGGCGAAGGAGAGGACGCATCCGGGCGCGGTGCGGCGGCTGAGTGAGATTGGACTCGATGTCTACGAAATGGAGTTCGTTCACGGGGTGCGCATCCGGCCGGAATCGTGCGCCGGGGTCAACAAGGCGCAGCGGGAGACCGGGGTGCGCGTCACGGCGCACGGGCCCTACTACATCAATCTCTATTCGATGGAAGAAGAGAAGCTCGAGGCGAGCCGGAAACGCGTCCTCGATACGGCCTACGCGCTCGCCGATTGCGGCGGGGACGGCGCCTGTTTTCACGCCGGCTTTTACCAGAAGCGCGACCCGGACGAGGTGTACCGCTTCATGCGCGATCAGATTGCAGACCTCGCCGCTGTCCTGGAGAAGGACGGTTGCCCGGTCCGCCTCGATCCCGAGACGACGGGGAAGGGCTCCCAGTTCGGCTCGCTCGATGAGCTGACCGTCATGGCGGGCGAGCTGAAGAAAACGAACGTCGGCATCACGGTGGATTTCAGCCACGTTCACGCGCGCTCGGGCGGCCGGGAGAACACCTACGAAGAGTTCGCCTCCCAGCTGGAGCGGATAAAGAACCGGATGGGAAAGGCCGCGCTGGCTTCCATGCACATCCATCTTTCGGGCATCGCATATACCGAAAAGGGAGAGCGCAACCACCTCGAGCTCGATGAATCCGACATGAATTACAAAGATCTCTTTCGGGCATTGATTGATTTCGGGGCGGAGGGCCGGGTGGTGTGCGAGAGCCCCGCGCTCGAGTACGATGCCCTCATCATGCAGAAAACCTACCGGAAGCTGAACGGAAGCTGATCGGCGGAAGAGAAAATCCCCCAGGAGGTGCACCATGGTGCTCGCGGCGAAGTCCATTTCTCTTTTCGTGCTGGCCGGGCTCCTCGAGATCGGCGGCGGCTATCTCGTCTGGCAGTGGTGGCGGAAGGGGGCATTTGTCGGGGTCGGCGTGCTCGGTGCGCTGGCCCTGGTTCTCTACGGGGTGGTGCCCACCTACCAACCGGCGCATTTCGGCCGGGTGTACGCGGCCTACGGCGGATGGTGCGTGGTGCTCTCAATTCTGTGGGGCTGGGCGATCGACCACATAGCCCCCGATCGGTACGACATCCTGGGCGGGGTGATCTGCATCCTGGGCGTGGCCGTGATCATGTACTGGCCCCGCTAGCTTTCCCGCGAACTTTCCTTTCAGGGCGTAAAATCCTTGCGGCGGCGGGATCCCTGATGAGCGTTCCATCCTCACGCAAGAGAAAAAACCTCTTAAAATAAAAGGTTTTTACGAAAAATCGCCTGGAATTCCATGCGCTTGACTCTGTAGTTGGGTACGGAGTTTATGGTGCAAGTATCTTGGGCGGTGCGGACGCCCGGCAATTCTCAAAGAGAGGAGAAAAGAAAATGCCAGGTTCGGTTGTGGTGTATTCCTCATCCACCTGAGCGCCCTGCCAGTCGGTGAAAGCGTTTCTTTCACATCATGGTGTTGCGTTCGAGGAAAAGGTTGTCGATGAGGACCCGGCGGCGCTCAAGGAGTTGACCTCGAAAACGGGCATGCGGGCAACGCCGGTCATTCTGATCGGCAATGAAACGGTCGTCGGCTTCGATCGGGGGCGCCTGGAAACGATTCTGGGAATCCGGGAATGAAGGAAAAAAAGAAGCGGCTGCTTTACTGCTTAAGCTGCGAACAGATGATCCAGGTCCCCGAATGGGTCGAAGTCGGCGATCTGTTCGAGTGCTGGAATTGCGCGGGGGTGATGATTCGCCTGATCGAGGGTGAAGACGGGCCCGCCCTGAAAGTCGTCCAGATGGTCCGCTGCCCGGCGTGCGGCGGGAAAATCCCGGTGGACGACGATACGCCGGCGGGAACGATTCTCTCGCATGACGGAAAGGACTTCCGGCTGGCCAAAGAATTCGGTGCGTTCACCCTCGAGCCTGCGGCCGGGAGGCGTGCCTCATCCTGATCCATTGAAAGTGAAGGAAATCCTGCAAGCCGCCTTTGCGAGGGAGCGAATGGCATGGAAAAGAAAAAATTTGGAATGACAGGAGCCGTCATCACCGGGGCGGTTTCTTCGGCCTGCTGAATTGGCCCGGCGCTGGCCCTGGGTCTCGGGGTCTCGGCTTTTGGGGCGCTCGGCAGCCTGATTGTCTACCGCCCGTATTTTATGATTCTGGCGTTCGGCTCGCTGGGCTGGACGTTCTGGAAATATTTTCGGGCGAAGATGGGCCTCTACCACCTGAGGGGAGAAGGAAGTGCCTTGGGCGCCTTCAAGCCCACCCGCGAGGACATCCCTCTTTTCGTGGTCACCGCCGTTGTCGTGTTGCTGGTCCTGTTCCCCTACTGGGGGTTCCCGGTGTTCTTCGGGCAGCCGAACCCGCTCTTTGCGAGAGGATAGACGCGATGACGAAAAAACTTTGGATGGCCGCGGCCGGGTTTTTATTCGTCCTTGCGCTCGTGGCTTCGGCGCATGCGGCGGAGCTGACGTTCGCCATCAGCGGGATGTTCTGACCCTTCGGGTGACCTCAACGGGTCGAGCAAGCCCTGTCAGGGCTTCCCGGAGTGAACAAAGTGAAGGCTTCTTTTGTGAAACGAGAAGCCATGGTTGATTTCGATCCTGAAAAAATAAATGCTGAGAAAATGAAGGAAGCATTAAAGTCAGCCGGTTTCGGCGGCGAAGTAAAAAAAGGACCGGCGAATTAACAGGAGAAAATGAGATGGCCCATCCTGTTTGTCCTTCATGCGCGGCGGCGGGCATCGAATGCGCGGGTCCCAAGGCGGTTCCGCAAATTACAGTGGACAGCCTCGTGAAGCCCGAGCACCACAAAGACATCCCGGCCGGGGCGTTTTATTTTTGTCCGGCGAAAAGCTGCGATACGGTGTATTTTGACACCGGAGGCCGTCAAATCCGCAAAGGCCAGCTCTCGATGGGCGTATGGCAGAAGGAAGAACCGGGAGATACCCTCGTATGCTACTGCTTTGGCTATTCCGCGAAAAACATCATGGAAGATGCGCGAGAGAACTCGCTGCCAACGATCCCATTGATTGTGCGGGATAAAGTCAAAGCAGGCGAATGTCAGTGTGATACGAAGAATCCCCGGGGAAGTTGCTGCCTGGGTGATGTCGCTTATTGGGTGAAGCAGGTAGAGTAACTTGCGGCAAATGTTGACAAAGGTACAGATATGCCACCTCTCACCATCGGGAAACTCGCCAAGGAAGCGGATGTGAGCGTGGAGACGGTCCGCTACTACGAGCGGCGGGGGCTCATCGCGCGCCCGCACGAGAGGAGCGGTGCCTATCGCGTATACCCGCCGGATGCGGTGACGCGCATCCGC
Source organism: bacterium (assembly GCA_027622355.1). NCBI lineage: Bacteria > bacterium. Next base: position 8,341 of record JAQBZT010000005.1, read on the forward strand.
GGCATCAAGCGGGCGCAATCGCTCGGTTTCACCCTGGAGGAGATCAAGGAGCTGCTCGGGCTGCAAATCGACAAGAAAGCCCGCTGCCAGGATGTGCTCGAGCAGGCCGAGCGGAAGATTTCCGAGATCGACGGAAAGCTCCGCACCCTCCGCGCGGTGAAGCGCGAACTCGAAAAACTGGCCTCTGCGTGCCACGCGGAGCTTCCTGTGTATGAGTGTCCGATCATGCACGCCCTGAGCGGGAGCGATGAGAAGAAAAAGCCCGTGGCGTAAAACGCAGGCCCCCGGCGGAAGGATTGATGCACACAGCGGGGCGGGACGAACCGAATCTTGGGCCCAAAGGAGGCAGTGAAATGCGGCATATCTGGAGTTCGATTCTTTTTGGCGTGAGCGGGATTTTTCTTTCTGCTTTTCCCGCTCTCGCGCAGCAGCGGGGAGATTGGGGATACGGCCCTTACGGGCCGGGGCAGATGTGGTGGATGATGGGAACGGGAATGGGATTTTTGATGATCGTCTTCTGGCTGGTGGTGATCGTCGGTGCGGTGGCGCTCATCCGGTGGGTTTTTATCTCCGGGCGGAACGGCCAGGCGGGAGGTTCCCCGGCGGCGGAAACAGCCGCGGACATTCTCAAAAAACGCTATGCGCGCGGCGAGATTAACAAGGAAGAGTTCGAGGAAAAGATGCGCGACATCCAGAGATGACGGGACAGAGCGATCCGCAATGATGGAATGACGAAAGGAAACACGAAGCCATGAAGAATTTTTGGGGGAAGATTCTCTTGGGCGTGGCGTTCGTGACCTGCCCCTGCCATCTTCCTGTTTATCTTCTCTTGTTCGGCGGGACGGCGCTGGGCACCTACCTGGCTCAGTACCAGGGCCGGGCGCTGATCTTGCTGGCACTGCTGTTTTCCCTCTCTCTGGTGTCCGGGTGGAGGCTGGGGCGGATGGATAAAGAGCCGGGACGGTGAAAGAAACCCCTTTGGCGTCCGAAGCTGCCGCTTCTTTTCCGCTCTGGCGCAGATGGCTGACGTTCGCCTTGCTCGTCACTGCGGCAGTCCTCACCTATGCGTTCGTGCCCGGCTTTCAGCGCGGGATCAACGAGGTGGCGGGCTCGCTTTTGATGGGCGATGTCCGAAGCCTGAAATACTACATTCTTTCTTTCGGCTGGTGGGCGCCGGCGGTATCGGTGCTGTTGATGCTTCTTCAGACGCTGGTCGCGCCGCTTCCCGCATTCGTGCTGGCCATCGCCAACGCGATGGCGTTCGGCCTCTTTTACGGATTTTTACTGACCGCCTCATCGGCGATGCTGGCAGCGTATCTCGCCTTCTACATTACCCGGTGGCTGGGGAGGCCTTTCATCGAGAAGAAAATGAAGGGCAGCGCCGTCAAGGTGGATTCCTGCATCGAGAGCTACGGCGCCTGGGGCATCCTGGTCCTCCGGCTTTTTCCCATCGTCTCTTTCGATTTCGTGAGTTTCGCCGCGGGCTTGACGGGTATGCGCGCCCGCAGCTTCGGGCTGGCGACCTTTTTCGGGATGCTCCCCGCGACGATTGCCTTCACGCTGCTGGGCGATTCAGTCGAAAAGGCCAACCGGTGGGGGCTGATTGGCGGCGGTGTGCTTCTGGGCGTCCTCCTCCTCGCGGCGCTCTGCATGCGGCGGACCGCCATATGGAAGCGGATGGGTGCCGCCGCGGCTCCTTCCCCGAAGTCGGATGTTACCATCCGGTAAATCCCTGGAGCGCCGGCCTTGCGCCCTTGGCAGTCCCGGAGGCCGATGCTACACTTTAGCCCGTTTTGACAGGCCCCGAGCCGCTTCTTGGGCCCGTCCGGGCCCACACATGCCACGGGAGAGCGTATTTTGAGCACGCGGGATTTCGACATCATCATTGTGGGCGCCGGCCCGGCGGGCCTGACGGCCGGCCTGTATGCCGCCCGCTCCAAGCTGAATGTCATGTGCTTCGAAAAGCTGGCCCCGGGCGGGGAGATACTGAACACCGAACACGTCGAGGACTACCCGGGCTTCGAACTCATCGGCGGCCAGGAGCTGGCCAAGAAATTCACCGATCATGCCGTCAAATTCGGCCTGAAGATCGAGATGGAAGAGGTCAGTGCGGTCACCAAGAAAGACGGCGACTTCATCGTCAAAACGGATATGGGCGAGTACCGCTGCGGCGCCGTCATCTATACGGCGGGTGGCCATCCGCGCAAGCTGGGCATCGATGGCGAGGAGAAATACGCGGGCAAGGGTGTCAGCTACTGCGCGCTCTGCGACGGCGCCTTCTTCCAGGACGAGGTCATCACCGTGGTCGGCGGCGGGAACAGCGCCATCGAAGAAGCCAACTTTCTCACGAAGTACGGTTCAAAAGTCTATCTCGTGCACCGGCGCGAAGGCTTCCGCGCCCACGCGGTTCTGATCGATCGGCTCCGGGAGAACGAAAAGGCCGAGATGCTTCTGAACCAGGTCGTCGAAGAGGTTATCGGGGACGACAAAGAAATGAAGAAGCTCCGCCTGCGGAACACCCAGACCGGCGAAGAGACGGAACTCGAGGCTCAAGGCCTGTTCGTGTTTATCGGCTTTCTTCCGAACACGGATCCGATTCAGGTACCCGTCGAGATGGACGAGACCGGTTTTGTCATGACGGATCAGAACATGCAGACGAGTACACCGGGCTTTTTCGTCGCCGGCGATGTTCGGAGCCAGCTGATCCGGCAGATTACCAACGCGGCCGGAGATGCGACGACGGCGGCCGTGGCGGCGGAAAAGTATCTCGAAGCGCAAGAACTCGAAAAAAGAAAAAAGACAACACTCGCTTCCTGATTTGGACAGCAAGGAAACCAGCGGAGGAGCGGAATGGAATTCTCCAGGGCGGTGAAGAGGTTTTTCCTGACGGACATCATCAAGGGGATGTCTCTCACGCTTCGCCATCTGTTCAAGAAGCCGGTGAAGCTTCAGTACCCCACCGAGCGCTGGGAGGCGCCGGAGCGTTTTCGCGGTTTTCTCGGCCTGACGCGGGATTTCAAGACGGGCGAGGAAAACTGCATCGGCTGCCTCAACTGCGAGAAGGCGTGCCCGGTGGATTGCATCACGATCATCACCGACGGCAAGGGCCGGGGAATGTATGCCAAGGAATTTTACATCGACTACATGCGGTGCATGTATTGCGGGCTTTGCAACGAAGCCTGCCCGACGACCCCGAAATCCATTGTTCATACCCACCAGTATGAGACGACGGGCTACTTCCGCGACGATCTCGTCTATGGCAAAGAGCGCCTCTATGACGTTTGGGAAAAAGAGGTGAATTACCTGGGCCCCCGGCCATGGGGGAAACTTTTCGGATTGCGGAATATGGAGATGGAACAGCGCCCTGTGCAGGCAGCCCAGGCTGAAGCCACGGCTTCTGCGGAGTAGGCGATGTTCCTTCAACCCCCAAAGTGAGCTTCTTCACGGCTGATTTCGACGAAATCCGCTCCGGAAAGGTCACCGACGTTTATTTCGAGCGGACCCACCGGATACTCGAAGCCAAAAAAATCAGAAAGCACGTCCGCGCCGAATTCATGGCGAAATCCCTTCCCTCGGGCTGGGGCGTGTTCATCGGCCTCGAGGAGATTCTCCACCTCCTCAAAGATTTTCCCCTGAATGTGCGGTCCATCCCCGAGGGGACGGTGTTCCACCCCTTCCAGCCGGTTCTTGAGATCGAGGGCTACTACAACGACTTCGACGTGCTGGAGACGCCCGTTCTCGGGTTGATGTGCCAGGCGAGCGGAATCGCCACCAAGGCCGCCCGGTGCAAGATCGCCGCCGAGGGCCGTCAGGTGGTCAGCTTCGGTGCCCGCCGGATGCATCCGGCCGTGGCCCCGATGATCGAGCGCGCGGCTTACCTCGGCGGGTGCGACGGCGTGGCCCTGGTCAAGGGGGCGGAAATTCTGGGGCTTCAGCCGACCGGCACCATGCCCCACGCACTCATCATCATCATGGGCGGGCTGCCCGAGGCGCTGAGGGCCTTTGACGAGGTTATCGAGCCGGAGGTGCGGCGCGTGGCGCTGGTGGACACCTTCGGGGATGAAAAGTTCGAGGCCTTGGCCGCCGCCAAGACAATCGCTGATCGCCTTTTCGCCGTCCGCCTCGACACCCCCAGCTCGCGGCGGGGAAACTTCAAGGAAATCCTGCGGGAGGTGCGGTGGGAGCTCGATCGGGCCGGACACGGGCACGTGAAACTCTTTGTGAGCGGCGGACTGGATGAAAACAAAATCCTGGAACTCAACGATGCCGTTGACGGCGGCTACGGGGTGGGCACTTCCATCAGCGCATCCACGACGATCGATTATTCGATGGACATCATCGAAATGGAAGGCGAAGCCGTCGCGAAGCGCGGGAAGCATTCGGGGGCGAAGCATTTTCTCCGTTGCCGGGATTGCGGCGCCGAGCGGGTCATTCCGATGGATCGTCCCTATGGCGATTGCGAAAAGTGCGGCGGCGTCATGGGCCAGCTTCTCGCGCCGGTCATCGAAAAAGGGGCGGTTTTGAAAGAACCCTTGCCGCCGGCCGAGATTCGCGATTACGTATTGCGCCAGCTGAACCGGGTCAGTCTCGGAGATGTCGAATGAGCACGGATGCGGCCGCCGAACGGGAGCGCTTCAAGGAAATCCGCGCTTTTATCGAATCCCACAGCAAATTTCTTCTTCTCACTCACGTCGGACCCGACGGCGACGGCCTGCTCGCAAGCATCGCCATGAGCCGATACCTTCGCGCCATTGGGAAAAAGGGTCTCGTCGTTACCGATGGTCCTGCCCCCGCTTTTCTTGGGCCCTACGACCCGGAGGGATTGGTCCGCACGCACACGGAGCTTCTCTCGGCCGAAGACGGGGTTTCGCGCTTCGACGCGGTCTTGGTCATCGACACGGGAAAGCCCTCGCGCCTGGGGCATCTGGAGGAGCCGGTGCGGAACAGTCAGCTTCCCCTGGGCGTCATCGATCACCATATCCGCGAGGAGGGGGACTTCGAGGGTCCCTCCTGCATTGATGCTTCCGCGGCGGCCGTCGGGGAGATTGTGGCCGATTTCCTCGAGGCCGAGGGGAACCGCTTCGATGATCCGCTAATCGTCCGTCTTTTGCTGGCCACCCTCGTTTACGACACGGGGCAATTCCGCTTTACGAACACGACACCGAAAACCCTGAACTGGGCGGCCCGCCTGGTGGAGTTGGGCGGAAACACGAACGAGGCGTTCAGCATTTTCTGGGAATCGAACAGCGTTGGCTCCTTGAAGCTGATGGGCCATCTGATGAGCAACCTGCATATCGAGTGCGGCGGCCGTCTCGCCTGGTTCACTCTGAGCAAAGCAGAACGCGAGCGGTTCGGCGTGAACAAGGAAGAGACGGAAGAATATATCATCTATCCGAGAAGCATCGCCTCCGTCGAGGCGATCGCGTTTTTTTCGGAGACAGAAAATGACCGGGTGCGCGTGAGCCTGCGATCGAAGGGAAGGGTCAAGGTCCACGGCGTTGCGGTGCAATTCGGCGGCGGGGGCCATGCCTTTGCCGCGGGCGCCCGGGAAAGAGGTTCCCTCGAAGATGTCGCCCGCCTTGTCACGGATTTGCTCGCCCAGGAGATCCGCTCCACCCTTGGTCCCGACTGATTTTCCGATTGGATGATCCTGGCGAGAGAAGGAGGAGGAGCCATGAAGCTCAACCCTGTAAAATTCGGCTTGGCCTTTGGAATCATCTACGCGGTCATTTTTCTTCTGATGGGGCTGGCCGGCGCCTTCCTTGGATGGGGCGGGGAGATGCTGAAGTTGGCCGGAGACTTCTACCCGGGCTTCGGGCCTTCCGCCGGAGGCGCGGTTATCGGCGGAATCTGGGGGCTGGCGATCGGCTTGGTGTTTTTCGGCCTCGGGGCGTGGATCTACAACCGGCTCATGGGCTAGCGCGCAAACCGGGGGGCTAGCCGAGAGCCTTCGCCAAAGCCTCGCCGCGGGCCCGCATATCGCGGGGGTGGATCTCGCCGTGGGGGAGAAAGGCCATCGCGACGTAAATATGCTCCTTGCCGTCCTTGACGACACGGTTCCGGAAAAGGGGCTGCGGAAAGCAGGTACTTTCGGGTTCGGCGTGGGAGAGGTAGACCTGGTCGCGGTAATACAGGTAGGAGATCGCCACCCGGGGGGGCACCCAGCGCTCCCGAAGGATGTTTCCTGCGGTGTCCATCTCCTGGACGCGGCCGCCGAAGCCGGTGGTGAAACCGTTTCCAAAGACGAACGAGCCCGACTGGATGGCGTCGCAGTTGTCGAGTTCGGCGAGCTGCACATAAGGGGTGTTGAGCGGGTCCCACCCCTCGGGAAGCGCGAGTTCGTTCACCCCGCAGGCCGGGCACACAAAGGTTCTTTCGATTTCAAGCATAATTCAAGGTTTCTCCTGCGGGGCGGGCCCACAGGAGCCCTCCCCGCGATGGGTGTAAAATATGTAGACTCGAAGCGGATCGTGCCAGAGGCGCGGAGGAGGCGCAAGAAGAAATAGCCCGGGGAAGGGCGTTCGCCTCGATCGCCCTGAAGGCGCGGAAAGGCGGGACGGATGCTTTCGCGAATGGAGGAATGGGGATTTTTCCCGCCCCGGACGCTGGGCGCTTACGTGGCGCTCGCCGCCTTGGGGCTGCTCTGGCTGGCGACCCTGATCGATCTGGCGCTTTGGTTCGGGCGCTTGGCGGGGCAGTATTCTTCCAAGGCGAATTACGCGAGCCATTTGTGGCCCTACATCTCTCTCGGGGGCGCCGTGATCGGCCTTCTGGCGCGCGGCGTGCCCAATGTGCTTCGATCGATCCCGACGGTGTGGCTTCTTGTTTCCCTCGGAATTCTTCATGCGCACATGCTCTCTCCCTCCCCGTCGCTCCCCGCGCTTGAGGGACCCGCGCTTCGGGTGATGACATTCAACCTGAGCAATATGCAGGACGTGCGCCGCTCGTCGCTCTCTTTTTTCAAGAAGAAGCTCAATCTGGACGTTCTTTTTCTCCAGGAAGTGTGGGGAGACGCCGAGCACGGAGACCGCCCCCGTTTCATGGATGCCATGCAGGAGCTTCCCTACACCGCGTGGCACCATTCAGCGGACATCGGATCGGGCACCGGTTTGGGGATATTGAGCCGCTACCCCCTGCGGGATGTCCGGACGATTCCGCTCCCCTCGGTCCCGTTTCGCGGCGCCGTTTGCTCGGAAACAGTTCTTTTGACGGCCAAGCTGTCGGTGGAAAAAGAAACCATCCGCGTCGGAACGGTTCACCTTTGCCCGCCGGCGGTTCCCTGGTTGGACAATAAGCTTCGGCCTGTCGGCATCTCTCTCGGGTCGTTGTGGAGATGGCCTCGAAGGGTCCGGTACTTCGCATACGCCCGAAGGTCTCAATTGGCCATGCTCCGGCTTTTCGCGGACGGCGGAGAGGAGCCGGTCATCCTCGCCGGAGGTTTTAACGCGACTCCCTACAGTCTGGGTTTGTTCCGCGTCGGCCGCTCTCTGAAGAACGCTTTTCGGGAAAGAGGGTCCGGTTTTGGTTTCACGTATTTTATGGGTCTTTTCGGGGTGTCCATCGATCACATTTTGTTTTCTGAAGGTTTTCGGGCCCGCGCCGCGGAGGTGATCAGCGAACCGGTATTGTCCGATCACCGGCCGATGGAGGCGTTGCTTGAAATTCTCTCGAAGGGTAAAACGTAGGCCTCATCTCATTTTTGGCCGCCGCTGAGGGGCACATACATGCGCCGCAGTGCCCGCGTCTTTTTTGCCGCGCTTGGACTTCTGGGCGCAATTTTCCTGGTCAATCGCGATGTCCGCGATGATCTTTTTCTAAGGCCGGCTTTCGCAGCGGGCCTGCCAAGGGAGATCATCGGAGCGGACGGAGCCCCCATGGTGCTCGTTCCCAGGGGAGAGTTCCTGATGGGCGCGCAGCCGGGAAATTTCATATTCGGCGACAACGAGCGTCCTCCCCGTCTGGTATATCTGGATGATTTCTACATCGACAAATTCGAAGTGACCAACCGGCGGTTTCTCAAGATTTTAAAACCGGCCGAATCCTACTCCGGGACGTTTCTCCAGCCCGAACAGCCGATCGTCGGCGTCACGTGGTATCAGGCCAGGGATTATTGTACCCAGGTGAAAAAACGTCTTCCCACCGAAGCGGAGTGGGAGAAGGCCGCGCGCGGGACGGACGGTCGCACTTATCCCTGGGGCAACGAGCCGGCGACCTGCGATCGCGCCATCATGGGCGGGGAGATCCCCTCTTGCGACAAGGGGTATTCCACATGGGAGGTGGGGAGCCGTCCGGCGGGCCGGAGCCCCTACGGCGCGCTGGACATGGCGGGAAACGCGATGGAATGGGTGAGGGATTGGTATTCCGAAAATTACTACAAACAAGGCGCCAAGCGGAACCCCGGAGGGCCGCGCAATGGCGATCTTCGGGTGCTGCGCGGCGGCGCCTGGTTCAACAGCGCAAAGCTGATGCGCACGTCTTTTCGGACGGGATTTGATCCGAACAAAGCCAATCACGGCGTGGGATTCCGGTGCGCCCGCAAGGCGACGGTGGGGTTTGTCCAGCGGATGCGCGCCCTGCGGCCCCGGGTGGCGTGGTACCGGAGGTGAGAAGTTTTATTCGGTTTTGCCCTGTGCTTTTTCTCTCCCCCTCCACAGCTTGAGCAAAATCTGCGTCCGGAACCGGGAAAATCGCTTGTAGGAGTGAAACACAGCGAACCCAAGCACCATCACCGCGAAAAGGCCGCCGTACCACGCCGGGATATACCGGGCCATCGCAAACAGCAGGACGAGAATTCCCGCCGAGAGAAGAATGCTACGGGGGGCCCAGATTTCCGGCTGCGCATTTTCATATTTTTGATCGAGGCGGGAGAGAAATCCCTGCTCACCCCTTGTCAGAGAAGATGCGGTTTCCTTTTTTTCGTCCATGGCGTTTTTCCTGTCCTGTGTCAGGGGTAAAGACCTCGCAGTTTTTTGGCCTCAGCCACCCGCTGTACGCCGAGTATCAAGGCGGCGCGGCGGAGCGACACCTCTTTTTGCTCGGACATGGTTTTCACCTCATGGAACGCCCGGGCCATGATTTTGCGGAGCCGGGCGTCCACTTCGTCGGCTTCCCAGAAAAAATGCTGCGTATCCTGAACCCATTCGAGATAGGAGACCGTCACGCCCCCCGCATTGGCAAGAACATCCGGTAAGATGATGACATTTTTTTCGGCGAGAATATCGTCCGCCTCCGGCGTGACGGGGCCGTTCGCGCCCTCGAGAATGAAGCGGCACCTGAGCCGATCGGCGTTCTCTTTGGTGATGACGCCGCCGAGCGCCGCGGGCACCAGCAGGTCGCATCTTTCGTAGAGAAGCTCTTCTTTCGGCATCTCCTCCGCGCCCGGAAATCCCTTGATTTCATCCCCATTTTCCAGTTTGTGGCGGATGAGGGACTGAACGTCGAGACCTTTCTCGTTTCGAATGGCCCCCGTCCGGTCTCCCACGGCCACGATTTTCGTGCCGAGCGCATCGAGAGAAGCCGCCGCCACGGAGCCGACGTTGCCGAATCCCTGAATGACGGCGGTCATCTCCGCCGGGTTCCAGCCCCATGATTTGCACGCGTGCTCGAAGACATAAACGGCTCCCTTGCCCGTGGCTTCGGCGCGGAGAAGCGAGCCGCCGAGAAGAACGGGTTTGCTCGTCACGGCGCCGTGAACGGTGTGGCCGCTGATCATCGAATAGGTGTCCATCATCCAGGCCATGATCTGTTCGTTGGTCCCCATGTCCGGCGCGGGGATGTCCATTTCAGGGCCGATGAAGGGGAGGAGCTCCGCGGTGAACCGGCGGGTGAGGCCCTCGAGCTCGCGTTGCGAGAGTTCGTAAGGTTTTACGGCGACGCCGCCTTTTGCGCCGCCGTAGGGAAGATTCATGAGAGAGCACTTCCAGCTCATCCACATGGCCAGTGCGGCGACCTCGCCGAGGCTGACATCTTCCTGGTAGCGGATGCCGCCTTTGGATGGTCCCAGGGTCAGATTGTGCTGGACGCGGTAGCCGGCGAAGACGCGCGTCGATCCATTGTCCATTTTCACGGGAATCGAGACGAGCAGCGCGCGCTTGGGCTGGCGGAGCCTTTGGTGGATGCCATCATCGAGATGAAGAAGGCACGCCGTATCGTCGAGTTGGGCCAAGGCGGCGCGGTACATCGGAGAGTCGCACTCGCGCAGATAGGGATTTCCGGAAATCAGGTTTTCCTCGCTGGTCTTCACTTTCCCTTCCATTTGGGCTTCCGCTTTTCCAAAAAAGCGTTGATTCCCTCGGCCTTGTCCTCCGTTTCGCAAAGCGCCCCCTGGGCGAATTTTTCCAGCGCGAGCCCGGCCGCGATGCTTCCCTCCATGCCGGAGTGGATCATGGCTTTCATGAACCGAGGCACCATCGGCGCAAAGGCGGCCAGATGATCGGCCATGCGGCGGACGGTGGGCATCAGCTCCTCGAGCGGAACGACGCGTGTCACCAAGCCCATGCGGAGCGCCTGCTCAGCGTCAATGGTCTCGCCCATCAAGAGCATCTCCATGGCCCATGCGCGGCCGATGAGCCGCGGCAGTCTCTGGGTGGCCCCGCCGCCCGGAATGATGCCGAGCTTGCCCTCCGGGGTGGCGAAGCGGGCGTTTTCGGCGGCGACGCGCAGATCGCAGCCCAGGGCGACTTCCAAGCCGCCCCCCATGCAGTATCCGTTGATCGCCGCAATCGTGGGCTTGGGGGTGCGCTCGAGCCGTTCCGCGACGCCCTGGACGAGCGGCTCCAGCGCCTTGCGGAGGTCGCGGTATTTCACCTCGCTCAGGTCGGAGCCCGAGGCGAAGGATTTCTCGCCCGCCCCCGTGATGGCAATCACGCGGACGGAGTCGTCTTCTCCCGCCGCAGCGATGGCGACATGGAGATCGTCCAGCGTGTCCAGAGAAACCGCGTTGTGCTTATCGGGGCGATTGATGGTGATGAGAGCAAGCGGCCCCTCGATGCCGTAAAGAAGATTTTTGTACGCCATCTCGAATCCTCTGGGTGCGCGGGGCCTAACGATTCGTGGGGGTCATTTTCTGGATGACCGACGAGAGTCCTTCGCTCAGCGCGGTACTGATCGTTTTTCGGATGATGCTGTCGAACGCCGCCAGTTCGCTCTGGGTGCCGGTGAATTTGATGTTGATATCTTTGGGCGTCACTTCGACCGTGCGGGTCTGGATGCGGCGCGCCCGTGGATCTCCCAGGCGAAACTCCAGGATCACTGTCCCGCGCCGCTGGGCTTTGACGAATTGCCCGCGGTCGGTGAAATCGAGGATGCGGATTTTCCCGAAAAGCACATAGTCGGATTTCTGCTCGGAAACAGTGTCGAGACTGCCGTCCCATGTTCCGCTACTGGTGCGGAAACCGGCATTCTGTAGCCGCTCGCGGACCATCTGCGTCAGCGATTCCGCGACAGGCCTTTGGTCCGGGACGAGATCGACGATGAGGCGGTGGCGCACGTAGTGGCCGAGGCGGTCTTTCTGCTCCCGGTTGTCCTGAAACGGGGAAACGGCGATGGAGGGCACCTTCACTCCCGCCGGAATCACGCGGGAGAATGCGGGGCCTTCGTAGTGAAGGGGCACGGCGTGGCGCTCCCGCTCGATGGCGCAGCCGGCGGCGCCGATCGCCAGCACGAGCAGAACGATTTTCATGGCGGAGGATCGCATGTTTTTCATGTCAGGTCTCTTTTGGAGGGTTAATTTTTTTCGCGCAGATAGTCATCGGTCCCGTCCAGCCAATCCCGCCGGATGGGGCTGAATATGTCGTAATCGATCGCCTCTTCATCGCCCACAACTTCGGCGCCATGGGGAACATTCGGGGGAATCAGAAGGGTTTGACCCGGCCCGACCTCGATTTTTTCACCGTCAATTTCGAAGAGGATCCTGCCCTTGAGCACATGGGAAATTTGTTCGTGAATGTGGCTGTGCCGTGGAACGATACAGCCAGGCTTGAGGACGAGCCGACAAAACATCTCGTTTTCGCCGACGATCATCTGCCGCGAAAAGCTGCCGGTCACTTGCTCGAGGGGCATATCGGACCAGTCGAATTTCCGGGCTCTCATCGGACTCCTCCCTGACGCTCGATTGGCGGGCCATAACGGAATACTACCGTATTCCGAAGAAGAAAAGGGAAAGCCAGGGAAAGGCGCTGCCATCTCTGCGGCCGGCGCCCGCGAAAGCGCTAGTAAACTGGGAGCCGGCGGGTGAAATCCTTTCGCAGGTTTCGTCCCTTTTTCAAGACGTAGTAATCAGGTCCGTAGCTGATTACACTGGTGATCGGCGGATTGGGGCAGGCTTTCGGGACGATCAGGTTGTTCTGGTTCTCGTCGCGGGGAAGATAGCGTTTTTCGTCTTCGGGCGTCAGTTCCACTTCTATCGCGCAGCCCGAGGACGCCGCCTGGCATTTTTCGCAGGAGGAGAATTTACTGAACTCACAGGGAATCTTCGTGCCCATTTTTTGTTTTCCTCTTTGAAATCCGGAGCCTATGCTATTGAGGCTCAGATGGAGTGTCAAGCAAAAGGCTTCCTCGTCGGCAGGGCTTCCAGATTGCGAGTGGTCGCTCCCGGTCATTTGGTTGTTATTCGATGGAAAAGTCTTGATTTCGGGGACATCGACCGTGGCGGGGAACGTGTAAATCATTGATTTTAAAATTCAGAAATCAATTAAATGAGATTACTTGACGAAATCATTCAGGTTTGCGTATAAGCAGGTGCGGATCAATTTCATCGGAGATTTCAGGGTGCGGGCGGTCGAACCGGCCATCTGCCTTTTTGTTCTTTACTCTCGGAGGGCATGCAATGCCACGGATGTCGCAAAAAATGCTCGATTCGGGGGATGCGTTTCCCAGTTTGACCGTTTCCAAGGTCGGCGGCGGCCAGATCAACCTGCCGGGCGATCTGGCGGGCAACTGGGGCGTGGTTCTCCTGTATCGGGGACACTGGTGACCCTACTGCAAGCAGCAGTTGAGCGCCTTCTCCAAGGCTTCCAAGCTGGCCGAAGAAGGCATCAACGTTGTTGCCGCTTCCGTGGACACGGAAGAAGAAGCAAAGAAGACGATTGGAGAGGCCGGGGTGAATTTCCCGGTCGGCTACGGTCTCGACAACGCCAAGATTTCCGAGGTGACCGGCTGCTTCTACGAAGAGAAGCGCAAGATTCTTCACAGCACGGGCTATGTACTTCGCCCCGACGGCACCGTTGCGGTTGCCGTCTACAGCTCAGGCCCGATCGGCCGCCTCGTCTGGCAGGATGTGCTCGCCCTCGTGCAGTTCTACAAAAAGATGGCGGCAGGCAAGTAGTTTCCAGGAATCTTTTCGCGAAACGCCCTCCCGGTCTACCCGGGGGGGCGTTTTTGCTGGAGCGCCGATTGAAGCGTGCCTCCCCGTCCGCTAAAATGCGGCTTCCTGATATTTCACGTGCGGTGAGGAGATAAAAAATGGCCACGATGAACGAACGTCAGCTCGATACGGGAGACGTCTTTCCGGATCTTGCATTCAAGAAATTAGGTGGCGGGACAATCTCCCTTCCCGGCGATCTGGCGGGAAACTGGGGCGTCATTCTTTTTTACCGGGGCTACTGGTGACCCTACTGCCTGGTGCAGCTAGAAGCCTTCGCGCGGGCGAAAGATCGGCTCGACGCGGAAGGAATCAAGGTTGTCGCCGCCTCCGTGGACACGGAGGAAGTGGTTCGCAAGACGGTGGAAGAGAAGAAAGTCAACTTTCCTATCTCTTATGAGGTCGATTCACTGGAGATATCGCGCCTCACCGGCGCCTACTATCAGAAGGAACCGCTTCCGGATCGGCCGCCCCACTTCCTGCACACGACCGATTTTCTCTTGACCCCCGATGGCATCGTGAACATCGCCGTCTACAGTTCGGGGCCGCTCGGAAGGCTCGTCTGGCAGGACGTGATCCAGGCGGTTCAGTTCCGAAAGAAGAAGATGGTCGCTGCGCAGAAGTAAGCGGAAAAAGAACCACAAAGCCGGGGGAGTAATCCCCCGGTTCTTTTGTGCGGGCTAAGGCAGCCGCGCCACGACCCGCGCGGGCGCGCCTTCGATCTCATGAAGCTTCATGGGGAAGGCGAAAATCTCGAACTCCGTTTCATCGAACGCATCTAGATTCACCACGTGCTCGATGAGCGGGATGCCCCGCCCAAGAACGGTCCGGTGTCCCGGGGAGTCCTCGTGCGTGGGAACCGTCTCGGGCCGCATGCCCGGATCGATGGGATGATCCATGCAGAGGGCCTTCATGCCCAAATCGCAAAGATAAGAACACGCCTCTTTGTCCAAAAACGGATTTTCCGCGAAATAGCGATCCGAAAAGAAGGCCTCCTTCGTCCAGCCGGACCAGGTGACCGCGATGGCACCGGCGATGCGGTCGGGCTTGAATCCCGGTGCACGTTCGATCATCTCTCTTGTGATGGGATTTCCCGGACGCACGGAATCGCGCAAGAGGATTTTCACCGCCCGCCCGCAAAAAGTTTCGAGGGGCATCTCGTCGATCGCGGCCCCCTCCGCGTAAAAATGCCGCGGGGCGTCAATGTGGGTTCCCTGGTGGATCGCCATGCGCACCGCGCTGTTCTGCCTTCCATGGGTATCGAGTTCGTGAAAGCGCCAGAATTCAACGGCCGGAAACGTAGGGACAAGCGCAAGATCGGGATGTCCCAGGGGAGCAGTGAGATCGATCCAGCGCGGCATGATACCTCCCGGGGACAGCGCGTCAATTTCTTAAAAACAGCCCGTGCTTCTGCAGGAAGAGGTTGAGCTGGGTCGCGACGCCCCCCGCCTGCTCGAAAGAAGGATTTCGCTTGGCGCCCTCGATGATCAGGGCCTCGCAGTCGGGGATGCGGGCGGCCAGGACCTGAGCGCTTTCGACACGCTCCTCGTCCTCGCTCCCCGCCAGGACGAGAACCGGACAACGGATTTCTCCAAGGCGCGGGGTCAGATCGGGTGCGTTCAGCAGCGCGCGGCACACGGCGGTGTAGCCCTCCGGCATATTCGCGAGAAAGTTCCTGTGGTGCTCGGCGCGCTCCTTCGGAGACATGCCGCGCGGGAGACCGCCCACGGCCTTGAGCGATTTGTACGCCTCGCCCATGTCTCCTATTTCGGCGTTTTGAATTCTCTTGGTGAACGTGCTCCGAAAAAAAGGTTTCGGCGGCCCTGCGTCCGCCGCCGTGAGAATGAGGCCCGACGGCAGTTCCGGGTTTTCGATAGCGAAAAGGATCGCGACTCTCGCGCCGAGGCCTTGCCCGATGAGGACCGGCCGGGCGAGGCCGAGGCGCTCTATGAGTTTTCTCAAATCTCCTGAAAGCATATCCAGTGTGTAGGGACCCTTGGGGCTGGCGGAGCGGCCCTGGCCCCTCGGTTCGAGGGCGATGATGCGTTGGCCGGAGGGCAGGAGCGGGATGAGACGGTGCCAGATCCAGACGGTGTCGCCCAGCCCCGGCAGGAGAACAAGGGGCGGGCCTTCGCCGCGGATGTCCTCGTAGCAGAGAATGACCGGGTCGTCCGTTCCCGGAGGCGAGAGCTTGATGTGGTGGGCGATTCGGGGCGACTCGCCGGCCAGGCGGACCACGGGGTTCCTCCTACAGTGCGGCGAGCGCCTCGATGATCTCCCGGAGGCGGTCAGCGGAGGCTTCGAAATACTGTTTTCCTCTTTCCGGGTCCGCCACGGTCGCGTCGCCGCTCACGCCCTCGGGAGCGCGGTCACGGTTGTAGTCGGCCGGCCGGTAGAGCGGGCCGCGGTGGTGCATGTCCTGTACCATGAGCGGATGTTTGGGTTGCATCGGTTTTTTCACGGCGGCACCCATGTCCACCAAATCGGGCCGGAGGTGGAGCATCATCGCGGTCTCGAACTCTCCGGCATGGGCCATGCCGCCCACTTCGCTGGCGCGGATCTTCCCGGCGATCTCGCTTCCGAGATGAAAGTAGGTCACCATCCAGAGCTCCGCGCCTGTTTCCTGGCGAAGGGGCAGGGTGGCTGCCTGGAGGGAGGGGCCGTTTCCGCCGTGGCCGTTCACGAGGAGGATCTTCTTGTAGCCGTGCGCGGCGACCGAGCGGACAAGGTCCTGAATCACGGCGATATAGGTTTCCAGGGAAAAAGACAGCGTTCCGGGATAGTCCATGTGATGGAGGGCGAGGCCCGCCCACATGGTGGGAGCGATGAGGACGTTCTCCAGCCCCTCGGCCGCTTTCCGGCAGACGGCGGTGACCAGGCAGGTGTCCACCACGACGGGGTTGTGGGGCCCGTGCTGCTCGATGGAGGCGAAGGGCATCACCACCGCCGCCCCCGCGGCGGCCATCTCCTTGTGGCGGGGCCAGCTGAGTTCTTCCCAGAGCATGGCGAAATCCTATTGCCGGAAACGGGGACTTGATGAATGAGATATAAACCCAGCCTCGCAGGTTTTTCACTGCCGGGCAAGCCTGCGACGGGGGGTGTTTTCGGGCGAGGGGTAAAACCCCGGTTCTCCGGAAGCCCCTTGCCTCTACCCATACCTTCATGTTTTTATTGCGGCGCCGATGTTTTCGCGGCGAGAGGAAAAGGAGCACACTTTGGAACTGCACGCACGGAACGGGGTACGGCCTGATGACCACTGGATGGTGGAAGCCCTGCGGCTGGCCGAGCGGGCCTGGCAGGCGGGCGATGTGCCCGTGGGGGCGGTGCTGGTGCGCGATGGCGAGATCCTCGGGCGGGGCTTCAACCAGCGGGAGGCCTCCACCGATCCGACCGCCCACGCCGAGATCCTGGCGCTCCGCGAGGCGGCCGAGAAGGTAGACCTGTGGCGCCTCGATGGGACCACGATGTATGTCACCCTCGAACCCTGCCCGATGTGCGCGGGGGCGCTCGTGAACGCCCGCATCGGGCGGCTGGTCTACGGCGCGGCCGATCCCAAGGGGGGGGCCTGCGGCTCCCTTTTCGAAATCCACAACGACAGCCGACTGAATCACCGATTCCCCATCACGGGAGGGGTTCTCGCCGAGGAGTGCGCACAGCTTTTGCGCGGTTTTTTCGAGGAGCGAAGGCGAGAGGCGCGCGAGGCCAAGGTCCCCGGCCAGGTGAACGGCAGCGGCTTCCAGCCGTAATATCCTTTTCACGGAGAGGTGGCCGAGTCCGGTTTAAGGCGGCAGACTCGAAATCTGTTGTGCGGGCAACCGTACCGGGGGTTCGAATCCCTCCCTCTCCGCCAAGAATCATTTTTTGTTTTTGTCTCTTTAGCATCTCTACCTACCATCCCCGATTCATCCCGCACACGCGCGGCTTATTGGCTGCAGGCGTAGGGTCAAATAATTCGAACCCTCTTTTTCCTAATGGATACGGCATAACCCCTCCTCGCTCTTCTGCCTGTATACTGCCCTCTATCCCAAATATTCATCGTCAAAACGAGTGGAAAAGAGTGCGCAGGAGAGGCGGATGAGTTGGATCAAGTTGCTTGCCTACATCTCGGGGTCGGTCGATCAGGAACTGCTTCTGCGGAATGAATACCTGGTTGCCGAAAACCGCATCCTTCGGGGTCAGATCACGGGAAGGATTCAGTTGAATGATGGGGAGCGCAAAACGCTGGCTGAAATCGGAAGAAGACTTGGGAGGAAAACCTTAGAGGAAGTGGCCCATATCGTCAGGCCCGAGACCATTCTCGGCTGGAACAAAAGACTGATCGCCAAGAAGTTCGATGGTTCCCAGAAACGGCGCCATCCGGGAAGGCTACGGACCAAAGGGGAAGTCGAGCTCCTCATCCTCCAGTTTGCCAGAGAAAACCGGAGCTGGGGTTATGACCGGATTGTGGGTGCGCTTGAGAACCTGGGATACAAGGTGAGCGACCAAAGTGTGGGGAACATCCTTAGGCGCCACGGCATTCCTCCGGCCCCTGAGCGTAAAAAGACGACGACGTGGAACGAATTCATCCGCTCGCATATGGAAGTCCTCGCGGGCGCGGACTTTTTCACTGCGGAAGTGTGGACAAAGCGTGGGCTGGTCACCTACTACGTTCTCTTTATCATCCAAATGGCCAGCAGGAGAGTCCATGTAGCCGGGATCACACCCCATCCCGAAGAGAAGTGGATGACCCAAATCGCCCGGAATGTGACCATGGCGGATGTGGGATTCCTCCACCCGGGCCAGTACCTGCTCCACGATCGGGACGGGAAGTTCTGCCCAGCCTTCATCAGGATCGTAGATGCAGTAGGCGTGAAACCCCTCAAGCTGCCGCCGAGGAGCCCGAACCTGAATTCCTTTGCCGAGAGATGGATGCGATCGGTCAAGGATGAATGCCTCTCGAAGCTAATCCTGTTTGGTGAGGCGTCGCTCAGACGCTTCCTCGCTTCGTATCTCGATCATTACCACGGGGAACGAAACCATCAGGGGAAGGGAAACGTCATTCTCTTTCCGCCTTTGGGAAAGAGCGGGACTTCCGAAGGGCCCATCCGGTGCCTGGAACGTCTGGGCGGGCTCCTCAGGTATTACCACCGGGAGGCGGCATGAAATCATTCGCCCCGGTGAATGAGAAGGAATTTGAAACTGCGGGATTGTTCCTTTTTGGCGGCCTCTCCCTGATCATGGCGATCTTGAAGCTGGTCAATTGGAATTCGCCTGTGCATGGCGAATTCCCAATCAGCCACCAAATTGCTGCCGAATTAGGAATTCGCCATGCACAGCCATGATGAAATGAGATAATGGAGGAATCGTTTAACAGTTCCGGAGCGCAATTTTCCTCTTACCAAAAACACGGCTGTCGCTTTTTTCGCGGTATTATTCCATTTGTTGCGATTAGCTTCCCAGCCCTCACCTTATTCGCTGTGGGGCCATCGCCATCCAACCTTCCTCACACCGGCGGCCTCCGGCTCCTCAGCTCGGGCGTGGCCTGCTCGAAGGCGTGGCCCGCCCGCAGCACCCGGGCCTCCTCCCAAGGGGGGCCGATGAACTGGATGGACATGGGGAGGCCCTCCTCCGAGAAGCCCATGGGAACGGCCAGGGCCGGGAACCCCGTCATGTTCTGATGGGTGAGGAAGGGCTGGGTGACACTGAGGGAGTAATCGATCTCCTTCCCGTTGACCTTGGTCTTCAGGGTGTCGTTCAAAGGGGCGATGCAGGGGAGCGTAGGCGTGAGGATGACGTCGGCCTTCTCGAAGAGCGCCTGCACCTCCCGCCGCAGCAGCTCCCGCTGGCGCTGGGCCCGGATGTAGACGTCCGGGTCTTCCTTGCCGATGCGTGCCTCAATGCGCTTGCGGGTGAAGTCCCCGTAGCCGTCCGGGTCCTTCGTGTACATCGGGCGGTGGAACTCCAGGAACTCGTGGGCCAAGATCGCCTCGCCCACTTCGCGGATGCGCTTGGCGTCCGGGAAGGGCAGCGTCTCCACCTTCGCCCCGAGCGCCCGCAGCACCCCCACCGCTCGGTCGAAGGCGAGCTGGATCTCGGCGTCCACCTCGGCGTTCTCGCAGAGGTCCGGGCAGAGTCCGAGGTGCAGTCCCTTCACGCCCTTGCCGAGATTGGCGGAGAAGTCAGGCACGGGCACGTCCCGGCTGTAGGGGTCGCGGGGGTCATAGCCCGCGATGGCCTGGAGCACCAGGGCCGCGTCCCGCACCGTGCGCACCATGGGCCCCACGTGGTCGTAGCTCAGGGTGTTGGGGCACACCCCGGAGAGGCTCACTCGCCCGTGGGTAGGCTTGAGCCCCACGATGCCGCAGTGGCAGGCCGGCCCCCGGATGGAGCTCCCGGTGTCCGTCCCCAGGGCGGCGGGCACCATGCCCGCCGCGACCGAGGCGGCCGAGCCCGTGCTCGACCCGCCGGTGATGCGCGTCAGGTCCCAGGGGTTCCGAGCGGTGCCGAGGTGCGGGTTGTGGCTCAGGGGTCCGGAGGCGAACTCCTGGGTGTGGCACTTGCCGAGGAGGATGGCCCCCGCCTTCTTCAACCCGGCCACGGCGAAGGCGTCCGCCTCCGGCACCCGGTCCTTGAAGAAGCTCGACCCGTAGGTGGTGCACACCCCCGCCGTGTCGATGATGTCCTTGAGACCGAAGGGGATGCCGTGCAGGGGACTCTTGGCGCCCCCCGCCGCGATCTCCTCGCCCGCCTTCCGGGCCTCGGCCCGCGCCTGGTCGGCGGTCACCATGATGAAGCCCAGGACCTTCTCGTTCGCCTCCCCGATGCGCTCGAGGTTGGCCTCGACCACGTCGAGGGGGGTGATCTCTTTTCCCGCGATGCGCCGCGCGAGCTCGTGGACAGGGGCGTAGTGGAGTTCGTCTGGCATTTCGGTTTCCTTTCAGGCCAAGAATTCACTTTCCGTCGAATAATCCAATCGAGACAGATTGAGATAGGGGCCGGCCAGAAATTCCGGCTGTCCCCCTGTAGATTCTTCCTTTCAGACTATTTCACCACGATCTTCCACGGGTGCAACTGCTCATCATGCCGTGGCGTGAACTCGACCCTGTGTATGGCGAATTCCCAATCAGCCACCAAATTGCTGCCGAATTAGGAATTCGCCATGCACACGACAAAATACTTGAATTTAAGCTAAGATTATTGGCTCACCATGGCCAGGCGATCAAGCAGCCTTCGGTGTGAGCCGCGCTGTTGGAGGAACGGCGTGGGTTCAGGTTGCATTCGTTGTCTAACAGGGAGGGAGATTCGATGGGGAAAATAGCGTTAGGGGCAGTCGCTGTTGCTGTTACCCTTATCTTTGGCGTTGCCGGATCGGAGGCCGCCAAAGAAAGAATTAATATCGCTTGAGGTGGCTCCAACCCCGGCGGGGTGATGTATTACATGGTGGGTGCGGCAGGCACCATCATTTCCGAAAAGCTGCCACAATATAACATCACACAAGTGACCACCGGCGGATCGACGGAGAACGCCAAGCGCATCATCAAGGGCGAGCTGGATATGGGAATCGTTTACGGCGCCCATGTTTTTATGTCGCAAAAGCCCGAAGGCCCGTTCAAGAACGGCGCGAAAGGCACCATGTTCCGGGGCGTCGCTAAGGCCTACAAGGGCCCGACTTATTTCGTCACCCTGCCCGGTTCGGGCATCAAAAAACTGTCCGACCTGAAGGGCAAACGGGTAGCGCTCGGCCCTCCGGGTTCGGGGACGGTCTTCAACTGCTCCAACATCGCCCGCGCGGTGGGCTTCCTGGGCGACGTCAAGCCGAGCATGATGACGTTCGCCGATGCCGGACGGGCCTTGGCCAACGGTCAGATCGACGCCCTCTGTCAGTCCTCGGCCCCGGCCGCGGCGGTCAAGGAATTGGCGGAAACCAAGGGTGCGATCATTCTTCCGTATACAGCAGCGGAAATGAAAGCGGTGACCACCCAATACCCCTTCTACAGCAAGGGAACCATGCCTGCCACGACTTATAAGGGCGTCCCGGCGACGGATCTGCCGTATCTGACCGTTTACTGGGTTGCGCACCAGCGGGTATCGGCCAAGGCGATCGAGGATATCCTCAGCCTGGTCTAC
>JAQBZT010000006.1 GCA_027622355.1 bacterium
TGCGCGCGGCGGTAGCCTTCCCCTCAATTCTCATTTCCGAGGCAATCTATGTGCCATGCACGGCGCAGCCAAAAAAGACTGGCTAACACTTTCACAAAAAAAGGATTACCAGATTCTATTATCATGTTTTTTTTGACGAAGTCCAGAAGGACGGGACAATTCGCCCCATTTTTGCCGTCTGAATATATGATTAATGCAAACAAGCAGAACAGAAAAGGGGGAGAAATACATTTCCCGTGGGCCTTAAATGATGCCCTGGGCCTTTTCGACAAACATCCGGGCAACCTCGGGCCAGTCGTAGCGCAGCACGTGCGTGCGCCCCGCCCGGCCGAGCCGCGCGCGCAAATCCGCATCTTGCAGGAGCCGGATGAGGGCCGCAGAGAGCGCCTCCTCATCCCCGGGCGGGACGAGAAGCCCCGCCTCTCCATCCGGAACCACCTCGGGCACGGCGGTGGCCCGCACCGCTACAACGGGAAGCCCCGCCGCCATGGCCTCGAGAAAAACGATGCCGAAGCCCTCCTGCAGGCTCGGAAGGCAGAAAACATCGGCCTCGAAGTAGGCGCGGCGAACATCCGCCTCATCGGGGAGCTCTCCGAGAAATTTCACCGAATCGCCCAGGCCCAAATCGGCCGCCATCTCTTCGAGTCTGGCCGCCATCGGCCCGCCGCCCACGACACGCAAAAGAACATCCGGCACCGCGGCGCGCACCCGCGGCATCGCCTCGATGAGCGCCCGGGTATTCTTCCGCGGGTACTGCCGCCCCACCGAGAGAATCGCCGGACACGCATCCGCCCGCGGGGGCACAGATGCGGCCGCTTCCTCCCAGGCAGCCAGATCGATCCCCTCGGGCACGATCTCGATATTTCCGGGAGGAAGGTCATAGGCCGAGACCGCCGCCCGCTTGCAGTAATTGCTCGTCACAAACACGGCCCGCGCCTTCCGGGCGTTATAGCCTTCCATCCGCGCCAGAAAGGAAAGATGGGCCTTCACCCGCCCGGTCTCGAATTGCGCCTCCTCGGCGGCGATTCCTTTGAGGCACACGATGTAGGGCACATCCGGCCCGGGCCGGTAAAAGCACCCGTCGATATCGAAACCCGCCACCAGGTCGTACTGATCGGGGAGACCCTGGATTTCCAACTCCGCGTTGAACATGAGCCGCCGCAGGGAGAGGCTGCCGCCCCCGCGCGCGGGCCGGAGGAGATCCACCCGGTGGCCGGCCGCCTCGAGCGCGGCCGCGAGCCCGGAAATGCCTACCGCCGTGCCGCTCCCCCGGGCCGGATCGGCGGGCCAGGAATCGAGAAATGCGATATCCAACGATTCGTTCCGGCGGCTAGAGGAGCTGATCGGCCTTGGCGGCGAAGACAAAATCACTCTCCGTCAGGCCGTTGATCTTGTGCGTCCAGACGGTGATCTTCACCTTTCCCCACGCGAGATAGATGTCCGGATGGTGCCCTTGTTGCTCGGCCATCCCTCCGACCCCGTTGGTGAAGGCGAGCGCCTCGGCAAAGTTGCGAAACGAAAAATCCTTCTCCAGATGATGCGCATCCACCACGCGCCATTCGTTGCCGAGTTGACGCTGGAGGTCATCCAACTCTTTCCCCGCCAGGGGCGGAACACCTCCCTTGCAGGGCACACACTCTTTCGCGGCCAAATCGTTCATCGGCTATCCCTCCATGGCTGGATCCAAAATATCCCGGCCTCCATGTTCTCACGTCTGCGGCAGCCATGCTAAACTGCAACCGACCCGCAAACTCGAGTTCTTTGTCCGAAAAACCGGGAGCAAATCCGCCCCGGCAGGAGGCCCGTCATGCTTTTGCACGATCTGACATGGATGGAAGTGCGCGACATGCTTCCCCAAGAGCCTGTCATCATTCAACCCCTCGGCGCCACCGAGCAGCACGGCCCCCACCTGCCGGTTCAGGTCGATATCGCGAGCGCATACGAAGTGGCGAAGGCGGCGGGGGAGCGGACCGGCTGCATCGTTGCCCCGCCTCTTCCCTTCGGGGCCTCCGAACCCTGGGAAAACTACCCCGGAACAATCAGTTTCACCTCGGAAACCTTCATGGCCTGCATCCGGGACATCGCCGATAGCCTGGTGCGGACCGGCTTCAAGAAAATTTTCTTCCTGAACGGGCACTACGTGAACCAGGCGCTTCTCCAAACCTCCATCGTGGACTGCATGGGCCGTTATGGCCGCGGGGGAGATATCATCTTCGCCTCGGCCACGTACTTTCTCATGAACCGCGAGCGGTGCAACGAAATCGGGGACAATTTCCGCGAAGGGCCGCATGCGAACGAGTTCGAGACGGCATTCATGATGCATCTGCGGCCGGACAAGGTGCATCTCGACCGCCTCGGCGACTGGAAGTACAAGCCCGAGTGGGTGACCTCCTACGAACTCGACGTGACGGCGGTCTCCCGTAAGCCGGACAGCCGGACGCACAATGGGGTGTACGGTGATCCGCGGCGGGCGACTCCGGAACGGGGAGCACAGTATTTCGAGGCCTGCGTCGAGAAGGTGGCCGAGGTCGTGGAGAACTTCAACCGGGAATTCTTCAAGATCTAGCCGCCCGGCACGATTTAGGCACCGGGCAGGAGCGGCGCCCGGCCGAAGACTCGGTTTTCCTTCAGATCCGCGAGCGCCCGCTCGGCCTCGGCCAGGGGGTAAGTGGCCGAGATGATCGGCTTCACCCTTCCGGCCCCCACCCACTCGGCCGCCTCGGCGAGCTCGGCGCGGTTCACATAGCGCGAGCCGGTCACCGTGATCTCATCGTGCACAAACCGGGTCGGGTCGGTGACGAAGACCGCCCCCGGCTGGAAGCCGACGACGATCAGGCGCCCGGCCGTCGAAAGCGCGGCGAGACTTCGGGGAATCGTCTCCTCCGTCCCGACAAACTCAAGCACCACCTCGGCCCCCTTGCCGTCCGTTTCCTCCAGGACGACTTCGCCGAAATCCGTCTTCCGGCTGTTGATGACGACATCCGCGCCCAGCTCTTTCGCACGCGCGAGCCGCGCATCGTCCACATCCACGGCAAACACACGGCCGCCGAAAACGCGGGCGATCTGCACGGCGTGAACCCCCCCCCCGCCACAGGCGCCGACGATGACAATGTCCTCGCCCGCTCTGAGGGCAGCCCTTGTCTTGATGGCCTTGAGCGGGGTAGCCACAGGACTCACGATGGCGGTGGCATCGGCGTAACCCACCCCATCCGGGATACGGACGAGGTTCCGCGCGGGCGCCCGGACATACTCGGCGTAGCCGCCGTCCACGTGAACGCCGAAATAGCCCCGGAAATCGCGGCAGAGCGTCTCCCGGCCCATCCGGCAGAACCGGCAGCGCCCGCAGGTGAGATAGGCGTGGACGATCACCCGATCGCCCTCGGCGAATCCCTCCACGCCCGGCCCGAGGGCGGCGATCTCCCCGGCAATCTCATGGCCGAGGATAAGGGGAATCTTGCCTCCGGCCCGGCCCGCCCGGATGGTCACATCGAACTGATCGGGCGCGCAGGCATGGACGCGGAGCACCACCTCGCCCATCCCCGGGGAAGGGTCGGGAACTTCCTCCAGCGAAAGCGCCCCGCCCCATTCGTGCAACACCATCGCCTTCATGGTTCAACCCTCCGATCAGGAAGCGGACGGCGCCGCCGCGCGCGGGTTCTCGCGGAGCCACCGCAAAAGCATCCGATCGCGTGCGCCGAGGATTTCATTCCGCCGCGCCTCGTCCCATTCGTAGAACCCCTTGCCTGCCTTTTGGCCCAGCGTACCGGCTTCGATCATCTTGTCCAGCAGCGGGGAGGGTTCGGCGCGGTGATCGAGGTGCGGCTGAATGTTCCGCTGGACATCGCGCATCACATCGATGCCGGAAAGGTCGGACACTTCCAGAATGCCCAGGATGGGCCAAAGCCGGCCCACCGAGCGCACAACGGTATCCACCGCCTCGGGCGTCGCATATCCCTTCTCGATGATGTTGTAGGCTTCCCGGCGCATCGCTGTTGTAAGCCGCACCCCGATGTGTCCTGGAACCTCTTTGCAAAGCACCGGCTCCTTCCCCACCAGACGGAGAAACGCCATCGTCGCTTCCACGACCTCCGGCGCCGTCCGTTCGCCGGGGCTGATCTCCACCACCGGAATCAGGGGAGGCGGGGTGTAGCTGTGGGTCGAGATGCACCGCTCCGGCCGCTGGGTCATCCTGGAGATATCGGTCATTTTCAAACCCGATGTCTCGCTCGCCAGAATGGCGTTTTCCGGAGCGAGGGAATCCATCTCGCGGAAAATCTCTTGCTTCACTTCCAGTTTTTCCGATACGGACTCCACGATGAAATCGGCCCCCTCGACAGCGGCTCTGAAGTCTGTCGTGGGTGCGATTCGCGCGAGCGTCTCCTCTGCCTCTTGGGGCGTCACGTATCCCTCATCGACAAAAATCTGGACACCCCTGCGAATACCCGCCATCGCCCGCTCGGAGCTCTCCGGCGTCCGGTTGTACATCGCCACCGGGTAGCCCGCCTGGGCAAATTGCTGCGCCACGCCGTGGCCAACGTAGCCGCCGCCCACAACCCCGATGCGTCGAATCTCCTGCGGCGTCATAGGGGCCTCTCCCGAAACCTCGAGAATTTCAAATGTTTCCGTTTCGAAATTCGACGGAATGTCCCGGCCATGCCATCGTGCGGAAAGAGCAAAACAAAATGCGGGAGAAAACACCCGGCCCCGGAGGGCACCGCCTGCCGGGACCGGGGGGATGCTTACCGGAACAGTTCCGCCGGAAGATCGTAAAGCAGCCGCGCGGCGCGGACGAGCAGAACGTCGTTCACCCCATCGGAGTGGAGGAAGCTCGCCGCATCGCGAAAGTATTTCTCCATCGGCAGATCCTTCATATAGCCATGGCCGCCGAACAGCTCCATTGCTTCCTTGGCCACGTCGAAGGCGGCTTGCGACGCGAACACCTTGGCCATGGGCGCCATGGAGTAGTCGTTCGCCTCCGCCGGATCGTCAATGTTCGCCGCCGCCCGGTAGAGATAGGCCCGCGCCGCGTCGAGACGCATCCGCATGCTCGCCAGCTTATGATGGGTCAGCTGGTGCAGCATCATCTGTTTCCCGCCGACAAATCGCTCCTTGGCGTGCTCCACGGCCGCTTCGTAGGCCGCCCGGGCGGTTCCCAGGACGGTGGCGCCCGCCTGGATGTTGCTCCCCTCCTCGGCCAGGAACTTGAGCACATCGGGCATGCCGCCGCCGCGCCTGCCGACCAGATTGTTCTCCGGGATGGTGCAGTCATCGAAGTGGAGGGCGCTGTTCCACACCAGGCGCTGGCCCATTTTGTTCTCGGTTTTTCCGATCGTAAAACCCGGGGCATCCTTCGTGATCAGAAAGGCGCTCACGCGCTCGTAGAAATCCGCATCCGGGTCCGTCACCGCAAAAACCAGATAGAGCTTGGAGAGTCCCGCGTTTGAGATGAAGATCTTCTGTCCGTTGATGACCCAGTTTCCCCCTTTCAGCTCCGCCCTGGTCTGGACAGTTTCTTTCCGCTCGATGGGGGGGATATAGTTCGAGCCGCCGGTGGGCTCGGTGATGCAGATAGAGAGCGCGCATTCGGGATCGTCCCGGAACATGGGGATGAACCGCTTTTTCTGCCCCTCGTTGCACAACTTCACGATGGCGCCCGAAATTTTCCAAATCTGATCGAGACAGACCGCGAATCCCAGGTCACCCGTCGCGATCTCCTCACCCACGACGCAGCGGGTGATAATGTCGGCCTCGATGCCGCCGTCTTCTTCGCTGAGCGCAATGGTTCGGAGACCGACCTTGTCCGCCGCACGGAGCAGATCCCAGGAGAAACCTTCCCGGGGATCGGGCTTCTGATCCAGTTCCGCCCGGACGGGCACAATCTCTTCCTGTACAAATTTTTTCGCCAAATCGCGAAGCATGATCTGCTGCTCGGTAAGCTTGAAGTCAACCACGACACACTCCCCCTCCACAATTTCGGCCCAGGTCCATCCCAAAAAATTCCGGAAACAAATACTTCTTAACGGATATTCTTACCATCTCCCAATTTGCCCATTGCGCGCAAGACCGCTTCGGGCGTTGCCGGGAGATCCTTCAGGCGCGCGCCCACCGCATCGTATATCGCATTGAGCACGGCCGGGGTCGTCGGATTGAGCGCGGGCTCGGCCACCCCCTTCGCGCCGAAAGGCCCGCTGGGCTCATCGGTTTCCACCAGAATCGGGCGAATAACATCGGGCGAATCGAGCGAGGTCGGGATCAGGTAATCCGCCAGATTGGGGTTTTTGACCATGCCCTCTTCCATCAGCACCTGTTCCATCATGCCGAAGCCATACCCCTGCAGGGTGCCGCCTTCGATCTGCCCTTCGACATTCATGGGGTTCACCGCCTTGCCGACATCGTGCGCCGCAACGAGCTGGAGCACATGGTATTCGCCCGTTTCCTCGTCCACTTCGACCTCGGCGACGTGGGTGGCGAACACATAGCAGTCGTAGGGCTTCCCCTGGCCCGTTGCCTTGTCGAGGTGGAGACCGGGGGGATTGTAGCTTCCCTCTCCCAGCAGCATCTGCCCGTCGCGGTGACACTTCAGCGCGACCTCGGCGAGGGGAATGGCACGCTCGGGAGCACTCCTGACGTACACCATTCCCTTTTCTATCCGCAGATCCGCCGGCTCCGCCTCGATGATCTCGGCCGCTTTCCGCAGGAGGATTTCCTTGATCTTCCCCACGGCGGCACGGACTGCGTTGCCGCCGATGTGGGTCACCCGGCTGGCCACCGAGCCCAGATCCAACGGGGCCACATCGGTATCTCCGCTGATAAGGTGAACGTTCTCTACAGGAACCCCGATCTCCTCGGCGGCGATCTGGCGGAGCGCCACATGGGCGCCCTGCCCCACATCGGCGCACCCGGTAATCACCGTCACCGTCGCATCCTCATTCATCCGGGCGAAAGCGGCGCTCGGGTTGGCTGTCGCCGTAAAACCGACCGGGTAGATCATGGCGGCAATCCCCCCCCCGGTGCGCCGGCCGCAGGGCGAGCGCCTTCCTCCTCCGATGCTCTCCCATTCGGCCGCACGGGCGGCGTGCTCCATCGTTTCCAGGAAGCCGAAACTTCGGATGACATCGCCGCTGTGGGCCGCATCCCCGAGACGCATGGCATTTATCTTCCGGAGCTCGAGTGGATCCATCTGGAGTTTTTTCGCGATTGCATCCATGTGCGACTCGCAGGCATAGGTGGTCTGCGTCACGCCGAACCCCCGGACCGCGCCCGCCACACCGTTGTTCGTATAGACCAGGCAGGCGTCAACCGATAAATTTTCGACGGGGTAGGGGCCGCAGGCCATCAAGGCCGCTTTGGAGGCGGTGGTTTCCCCGAAGGACAGATAAGCGCCCGTGTCCAAAATCAGGTTGATCTCGCGCGCCGTGATGAGACCCTCCGCCGTTACACCCGTCTTGAAGTCCATGATGATGGAGTGGCGGATGGTGGAGGCCGTGAATTCCTCCTCGCGCGACATCCGGAACTTCACGGGCCGCCCCGTCTTCAGAGAGCAGAGCGCCGCCAGAGGTTCCAGCATGATTTCATGCTTCCCGCCGAAACCGCCCCCCACCTTCTGGACGAGAACCCGAACCCGCGAGAGGGGAAGGCCCAGCACCCTCCCCAGGTTCATCCGTATGATGTAGGGCGTCTGGGTCGAAACATGAACCGTCAGCTTCCCTTTTTCATCCACTTCCGCCATGCAGATGTGCGGCTCGATGGCGGCGTGTTCCTGGGCGCGGGAGATGAATCTCTCCTCGACAATCAGGGAGGCCCGCCGGAAGCCCTCGTCCAAATTTCCGCGGCGCACCTTCCAGTCAAGAACGCGGTTTCCCGTCGGATGATTTTCGTGGACCCTGGGGGCCGCGGACTGGAGGGCGGCTTCGGGATCGCTCACCACCGGCAGGTCCTCATACTCCACCCGTATTTTCCGCACCGCTTCCTCGGCGGCCTCCCAACTCTCCGCGCAAAGCGCGGCAACCGGATCACCCGCATAGCGGACCTTGTCGGTGCACAGAACGGGTTGATCCTGAAGGCTGGGGCCGTAGGCATTGTTCGGAATATCTTTGCCGATGAGGATGCAGGCCACCCCGGGGTGCCGGGACGCGGCCCGGGTGTCCACGCGGCGGATGCGGGCGTGGGGCCGCCCCGCCCGGAGAACCGCACCGTACAAGAGTCCCGGCGGCGCGAGATCGTCCACATACAGTGCGCTGCCCGCGCTCAACTGTGCCCCGTCGGCACGCACTTCCCTTTTTCCAACTGATTGGAAGACCGTCGTATCCATCTTGCATTCTCCCTGGAGGGGACCGATCCTCTACGGAGATGTTGAAAGAATATTAAAAGGTCCTAAATTCTAATACATAAGGTAATGCCCCGGCGAGTAGATGACAATGCCGACGGGGCAAGAATCATTAATAATTGATTTTACTTCTGTTACCTCACTCTCCGCGGCTCGGCCGGCCACGGGAAGAAAGGATGGAGACCATGCGCGCCGTCATCGTGAAAAAACCCGAACATTTCTACCTCACGGAACTGCCGGAGCCCCAAATCGGCCCCGATGAAGTGCTGGTGCGTGTTCGGGCATGTACGTTCTGCGGCTCGGACATTCACCTTATCGAGGGAAAGCTTCCGGGGGTGATCTATCCGCTCGTGCCGGGCCATGAGTGGACGGGCGAGGTATTGAAAACCGGCGAGACGGTGGAGAAGTTTCAGCCCGGCGATCGCGTCGCCACCGAAAGCCACGCCAGCTGCGGGAGGTGCCGGAACTGTCGGCGGGGGGCTTATACAATCTGCGAAAACTACGGCCGCGTGCCCCTGCACCGGCAGATCGGAATGACGGCGAACGGCGGCTTCTCGCAATACTGCGCCGTCCCCGCCAAAGTGCTCCACCCGCTTCCCGACAACATGTCTTTCACCGAAGGGACCCTGCTCACCACGGCGGGCACCGCCGTTACAGGGCTCGAACGCGCGGGCGTCGAAACCGGCGACCGGGTGCTGATCTACGGCGCGGGGGCCATCGGTCTGCTCACGATGCAGTTCGCCCGGTTTCTCGGAGCGGGGGAAGTGTGCATGGTGGACACCCTTCCCGACCGGCTGGAGCTGGCCATTCGCCTCGGGGCGGACATCACCGTTCACGCCGGGGTGGAGAATGTGGACGATGTCCTCATGAAATTTGGATGGGAAGAGGGAGCGGATCTCGTGGTAGAAGCCGCCGGGGTCACTACCCTCCAGGCCGAGGCCATCGATCAGGTCAGGCGCGGCGGGCGCGTGCTGCTTTTGGGAATCGTCCCGCCGGGCGAAAGGGCCGTCGCCGCCTTGAACCGCCTGCCCCTCGATCAGATCACTCTTTACGGCGTCCGGGGCGAGGGGGACTATTCCGTCGCCCGGGCGATACGGGCTTATGAAACCGGCCGCATCGACAGCAGCCTGCTCATCACCCACCGGTTTCCGCTCGAGGATTTTGAAAAGGCCTTCAAAGTTTTCAGGGGCAGGGAAAGCGGAGCGCTCAAAGTGTCGATTGACTGCACCTGAACCCGTGCCGGGGGGCTGCTAGACGTCAGTTCTCCGCCGGGGCGTACGCCTTGACCGGATCGGCGTGAAAAGCAATCCGGCCGGCCGGCCCTTTCTCCAGCCGTGTCACCACCCGCCAGCCGCTCTCGTCGGCCACCGGGAAATCGATGCGGAAGTGGGCGCCGCGGCTCTCCCTGCGCTCAAGCGCGGCCGTCGCCAGAAGCCGGCCGAGCAGCGCCAGATTCCGCACCGAAATGGCGCTCTCGAGCTCCTGTCCCCTCGCCTTGTCCGATACGCGGGCCTCATCGGAAAGACGCATCCGGGGGATATCCTCCGCCTCGATCCGCGCGTACTCGCCGAGTGCCGTTCGGCAGTTCTCCTCATCCCGGATCGGACCGAGGCGCTCGTGGGCCAGCATCCGGCACCGGAGGCGGACATCGGCCTGAAGGGGGCCATCTTTCCGCTCCACAAGCTCCGAGAGCCAGGCCCGCTCATCGCCAGGGATTTCCACTGCCGGTGTTTCGCCCTTCGCGCCTTTGGCCGCCGCCGCAGCCGCCCGGCCCGCCCGGCGCCCGAACACCAGGGAGGCCGAGAGCGCCGAGCCCCCGATCCGGTTTCCGCCGTGGATGCCGCCTGCCGTCTCCCCCGCCGCCCAGAGGCCGGGAATGGGCGTCCGCCCCTCGGTGTCCACCCGCAGCCCCCCGAGCCAGGTGTGGCTCCCCGGGGCCACCTCCAATGGCGTTTTCGTGATGTCGATGCCCCGCGAGAGACAGGTCTTGTAGACGTGGGGAATCTGCTCCTGAATCACCTCCAGCGGCACCTGGGTGGCGTCCATGAAGATGCCGCCGGTGGCGCCCGCCCGCCCGGCATGAATTTCCTTCGCCATGGCGAGGATGACTTCGCTCCGGGTGCTCTTCTCGGCCGTATCCGGGAAATAGCGTTTCAGAAACGCCTCCCCTTCCCGATTGCGGAAGATGGCGCCTGCGTTGATGAAGCCGGTCGGATGCGGGGCGAAGCCGAAGAGCTCCTCCGGGGAGCAGCACATGGCCTGGAAATCGATCATCTCGATCCCGAGGAGCGGCGCGCCCGCCCGGAACCCCAGGACGTATCCGTCCCCGGTAACCTGGGGCGGATTGTCGTTCACATAGAAAAGTCCGCTCCCGCCCCCCGTGCAGAGGATCACCTCGCGCGCCGCATAGCGTAGAAACACCCCGCGGGAGTAATCCACTCCCCAGGCCCCAACAACGCTCCCTTCATGGGTGATCAGATCGAGAATCGCCGTATGGGGATGCTGCGCGATCCGGGCGTCGGCGCGCAGCTTCTTCGAAAGCGTCTTGGTCAGCATGTTCCCGGTCGTGTCGTGGTGGTGCACCGCGCGGGGATGGGAGTGGCTCGGGAACATCTTGAGGTTCAAATCGCCATTATCGTCCGTGATGAACTCCGCCCCCCAGGCACGCAGATCGTTCACCACCTCGACGATGCCGTAGACCCACGTGCGCGCGAGTTCGGGGTCGATCAGCTCTCCGCCGTACTTCAGGATGTCTCGAAGGTGGTTTTCGGGGGAATCTCCCTTCCCCATCGCCGCCGCGAATCCGCCCCGGGCCACAGTCGTCGTCCCGCTCGTCGCCCTTCCCTTCGTCGCCTGGATGACGCGGACCCCGGCATGGGCGCACGCGAAGGCGGCCATCGTCCCCGCCGCGCCGCCCCCGACGATGAGGACATCGGTCTCGTGATGTTCAGCCGGTATTTCGGGCATGCATCATCTCCAGAAAAGCGCCCACACACGCATCGGCAAATGCGGGATCGTTGATGTGAAAGTCCAGCTCATCCATCTTCCCCTTTTTCAGATGGGTGCGAAGGGAGCGGGCAAACGCGGCATCGGTCTCAGGCTGATCCCAGCGGCCGATCTCCCGCCCCTGCAGATCGTACGTCGCGCGCCGGGTGTGCTCGCTGAAGCCTTTTTTCGGGATCAGGACGGCCACGGGCCCTGCCGCCCGGTTCAGGCGCTCGGCGAACATCAGCCCCAGCGCTTCATACTCTTCGGCGTTGGTGCGCATGAGCATGTTCTGGGCGTTGTACTGGAAAAACTCCCGATCGCGGAAACGCTCCGGGACATCGCCCATCCAGAAATTCGCATGATCGAGCGCCCCCGGCACCACCACCTGGGGCAGGCCCCGCTCCCCGGCGGCGGTCAGGCGCCCCTCCCCGGCGCTGTAGACGCCATCCACCAGCACATCGGTCAGCTCAGAGGTGGTGATGTCCACCACCCCCGCCAGCTCGCCCAGCCCGGCCAGGGCCTCGAGCGCGCGCCCGCCGGGGCCCGAGGCGTGAAACAAAATGGTCTCGTAGCCCGCCTCCTGCAGGCGCGATTCGACGCGGCCCACGCAGCCCATCGTCCCCCCGAAAGAAGATATCCCCACGAGCGGGGCGCGCTTCCGATCCGCGGGGCGCTCTGCCCATCCTTCCGCCATGGCCGAAACCGCGCGGGCGGCGTTTTCCATCACGGCCTCGGTGATCCGGTTCAGCGAGAGATCCCCGATGGAAGGGAACATGACGATATCGCTCGAGCCGACATACCACTGAACCGCCCCGGTGGCCGCCACGGCGCTCACCATTACTTTGGGAAAGAGCAGCGGCAGTGCCCGCATGATCCCGCAGGCCATCGAGGAGCCGTTCGCTCCGCCGATGCCGATGACGCCGAATACATCTTTTTTCTCGACAACCGCCTCCCTCAAAAGCGAGACACCCCCCGCCGTCATGACGTCGGAGGCTTGCCCCCGATCCATGTCCGCCAGCTCTTCCCAGGCGCGGCCGGCCCGCCCGCAGACCGCACGGCCGGTGACATCCGCCCCCGCCGTCCCGTGGGGCCGGCAGGAGAGGTCCACCACCCAGGGCGCGGCGCCCGCCTGCCGAATGGCATCGCACAGAAAGCGGCCCTCGGCCGCCTTGCTGTCCAGCGTCACCAGCACCGCCACCTTCACCGCCTGCACGCACACACCCTCTTTTATTTTTTGATGCGAACGGCCTTGAACCCCTGCGTCGCCTCGGGAACAGATTTTTCGATGGGAAAGCGCTCCGCCGAGGAGCCGCCCACGTAGCCGTCGAAGCGGCCCTCGATTGAGAGAAGCTTTTCGAAATCGGCCGGGGTCTCAATCGCCCCGCCGTGACAGGTGTAAATCAGGTCCGTGTACTTCCCGGAGAGCGCGTCGAGAACACCGGCGGCGCGGGCGGCGGCATCTTTGAATCCCATCACGGTTTTCGACCCGATGGAACCGCCCGAACTGTTCCCGAAGTGAACGATGATGTTGTCCACCCCCGCCTCGGCCATCGCCAGGGCTTCTTCGGGGGTGGTGCAGAACGCCTTGGTGAACATCCCCTGGCGGCTGGCGTAGCCGAGCACCTCGACCTCGTTGGCGTAGCCCATGCCGGTCTCTTCCAGGTCCTTCCGGAAATTTCCGTCCACCAGGGCGAGGGTCGGGCAGTTCATCACACCGTCGAAACCGGCATCCTGCAGCCGGTCCACGAAGCGGAACATGTCGCGCGTGGGATCGGCGCCGAGGATGCCGGCCACCACGGGCACATCCTTCACCACGTTCAGGATGGAGCGCTCTCCCAGCTCGAGCGTGATGGCGTTGGCGTCCCCGATGGGGAGATACCCCGCCATCGAGCTCAGCCCCTGCATCCGGTAGTAGGCCAGATTGAACGTCGTCACAAGATCGGCGCCGCCGCGCGCGGCGAACTTGGCGGTGATCCCGCTCCCGCAGAGCGCGTCGTAGATCGCGCGGCCTTCCTCGCGCTCTTTCCGGAGCCGGGACACGACATGATCCTTGTTGAATCTGCCGGCCATCGCACATTCCTCCTGTCGTTGTTCGTCCTCGTGCGCCGCACGCCGGGGAGAAGGCGCAGCCGCGCACCTGCAGAGAGGGCCGATCCCAAGTTACCTGAGAGGACGCCAGAAGGAAACGGGGGAGCGGGTCAGTTCCCGGCAGAAACGGCGCTCCCGGAAAGCCGCAGATCGACATGGATTTCGGGGGCGTGCGTGAGGGTGTAGTGAACGCGGCAGCCCTGGGCCACCCGGAGAAGGGTTTCGCGACGATCTTCGGGGATATTGCCCCTCAACTCGAGGCGGAGCCGGATTTCGGAGATGCGCTCGGGTTTGGTGCCGCGGACGCCCTCGACCGAAATGGAAAACTTCTCGACTGGGATTTTCATGTTCTCGCAGAAGCCCAGAACCGTTCCCATCATGCAGGCGCCGATGCCGCTCAGGATCAGCTCGGTCGGGCGAAAGCCCCCGCTCTCGCGGCCATCCGCATAGATCTGGTCCACCACGAGGCGGTTTCCGCGGGCGGTGGCTTCGATCCGTTTGCCTTCCTGCCATTCGACCTGAACGGCGAGGACATCAGAACTCATGGCAACTCCCGGATGATGGAAAAACTTCAGCCACTCGCAATATACCCGATGCGCTCGAGAATGTCGCGGCGCACGTCGCTGAACTCGGGACTGATCCGGTAGCGCGGCAGGGAGAGATCCGCCTCGATCTCGTGGCTGATCCGGCCGGGGCAGTGCCCGAAATTTTCATTGAATTTCCTCTGAAATGGTCAGGAAATGGCGGGACCTATCGGCCACTCCAGCACGGTCACCCCGACGAACCAGGAGGGCTCCGGTTGATAGGACCAAAGCGCGGCGGCGGTGTTGCCGGCTGCCGCCGCCGCGGCGATCCAGTTGCGGATTTCGTTCGCACCGTTTCCACCGGCGTCGATCTTCTCCTGCGGCCACGCTGATAGCTGATCGGCGGCGGCGGCGCGAAGCAGATCGATGACCTCCATGTCCCACCTCTGATCGATGACCCCCATGCCCGGCGTCCCGATCCAGTGCGAGAGCGCACCCGTTCCCAGAACCGCCACCCGCCCGGCGCCATCATAGCGCTCTACCGCACGGCGGACGGCAACGCCAAGCTCGAACGCCCGCGCGGCCGGAGAGAGCGGCGGCGCGACCGTGTTCTGCAGAATGGGAACCAGGGGGATATCCGGATCGCCCATGAGGTGCATGGGGATGATGACGGAATGATCGAGATCGATGTCCTGGCAAAGCGCGGGATCAAAATGGCCCGCGAGGAGCGATCGGGCCAGATGAAACCCGAGCCGATCATCTCCCGGGTAGCCGCCTTCCAATTGGGGCAGATAAGGCTCGCTCGCGACCCTTTTGAAGCGCGAGCGGATGCCGATGGCAAGCGCCGGATGCCGATCCATGAACAGGGCGTGGAGATGATCGTTGCCGAACACCACCAAGGCCTCGGCGCCGCGCTCCCGAATGACCTGACCCATCCGCCGAAAGGCGGAAAAAGTATCTTCTTGTACTTCAGGGGACGGTTCACCCGCCCGCGTATAGAGGAGCGGGGTGTGGCTTGCCGCGAAGGCGGCAACAAGCTCAGCCATGGGTCCCCCCCGGCCGGATCGATTCGAGGAAGGAGAAACCCTCTAGCGCCTTCTCGAAATCCGCGTCGCTGATCTGGTTCCAGAACTGGAAGACGCGCAGTAGATACGGGTTCGCCCCCTTCATCCACAGCGTACGAATGTCGGCGCTCAACACCGCCTGGACTTCTTCCCGGGAAAGGCCGAATTCGCCCAGGAAACCCTCCGGATCTGCGTCGTAGCGTGCCCTGTTCTCAGGAAACTGCAGCACATGGATGAACTTGTTGAGATCGTACCTGGGCATCCCCACTCACCAGAACATTGCACCGAAACGGAGTCCTCTCCCGCAGAGGCGCCGCGCAATCGTGCAGAGGAAGAGACGATTATCGCAGAATCCACAATTTCCGGAAAACCAAAAGGACTTATGGCTTGGCGGCGGCGACTCCCACATTCGGGGCGGCGATCAGCCGGGCCGGTGCCTGGCGGAGGCTCAGCATGTACACGACCAGCGCCTGCAGATCTTTTTTTGGCAGATGTCCGTAGGGCGGCATCGTGGTTCCCGGAAAGAGCTTCGCCGGCAAGCGGAGATGTTCCTCATGCCATTTCGGGTCCTTGCGCCGGTCTCCCACCCAAGTGAGATCGGGGCCGACCATTCCACCCACCCCGTGAATCCGGTGGCACCCGATGCAGCCCGACTGGAGGTACAGCTGGCGGCCGCGCGCGACCAGGGGGGCATCTTTCAGATCCACGCCGCGGTGACAGCTTCCGCAGGAGGCCTGGGTGAAGGGCTTTTTCAGGAGCGGCTCCTCCCAGAACGGCACGTTTCCATGGGCGTCGGCCACAGTCGTCGCGCGCCCCTGCCCGCCGTGGCACACCGTGCATCCGAATTTTTCAAACGGGTGCGGCGGGATCTTCGGATGGCTGGTCAGCGGCTGCGGGGATTTGGAAAAACGCGGATCATCCACCGCCCGGTGGCACATCTGGCATCGATCCACTCGGGTGGGTTCTTCCACCACCGTTTGAATGTAAACAAACTCGGTCGGCGGAAGTTCTTTTTCTCCTTGTCCCGAAAGAAAAGCGCGAAGCTCGGAGGCATACTGGCGCTGGTAAGTGCGCCACTCCCGACCATAGTCCTGCCAGTAGGAGATGAAGAAAAGCAAGGCCGCGGCCAAACCGATGAGGGCAAAAGCCACGTGCCACCTCCGCAACCCGTTCTCTTCCAGCCTCTCTTTGGCGTTCATTTGTTCACCTTATAAGATTTCCAATGCGTGAGGCCGTTAGTGGCCTCCCCCCGAGCTCGCCCAGGGAAGCACAAAGGCCCAGTTGGCCCCCCGGAAAAAAGTACCGATGATGGTCAGTACCACGAGCGCCCCCAGATAAGCGGAGAAAAGCGCGACCGCCCCCAGCCGGCGCGAGCCCGTCCGGCGCACTACCGTGCTGGAAAATATCATCAACCCCACCA
This sequence comes from bacterium, assembly GCA_027622355.1. NCBI lineage: Bacteria > bacterium. The sequence continues at coordinate 16,411 of JAQBZT010000006.1, forward strand.
GAAGAACTGTGGCAGGATTGAACACATCCACCATCAACTGCGGCGACTCCGCCCAGAGGATCCGGATGCCGAACCAGGCGTTGGCCACCATGAGCACCGGGACTGAAACCGCACCGGAGAGCGCCGACTGCCAGGCCAGTCTTTTCTCGCGCCCCGATGATGTGAACCACACCCCCTCGCCCTGCGGCGAATAGTCAATGTAGGGGATGAGAATCAGGCCCAGGAGCGCCAGCCCCGGCACCACCACCCCGCCCATCAGCGCCGAGTAGCTCACCAGTTCCTGTAGCCCGAGGAAATACCAGGGCGCCTTCGATGGATTGGGCGGATGGGTGGGATTCGCAATCCCCTCCAGGGGCGCATCGAACAACAGGGAAACCAGCGTGATGACCGACAGCGTCGCCATAAAAATGACAAAGAGGCGGAAGATGAGATGCGGCCAGGCCGTCACCTCCTCCTCGGGCGCCTGGGCCTCGACCATGGGGGTCGTCCCCCGGGCCAGGGCCATCAGGCCGTAGGTCTTCCCGGTGTCCCACTTCCCGCTGTCGGCCGCCGTGGTCGGGCTTCCCGCGCCGCTGCCCTCCCGGGGCCGGGCCAGCCCGCCGTCCTTCCGGACGCGCCAGAGATGAACCGCCAGCACCAAAGAGAGGGCAATCGGTAAAATCGCCACGTGCAGCACGTAGAACCGCAGGAGCGCCCCCTGACCCACCTCCTGCCCGCCTAGCAACATGAAGCGAATCGTATCGCCCATCAGGGGCGGATAGGCGGCGATGCTCGAGCCGACCGTAATCGCCCAAAACGCGAGCTGATCCCAGGGAAGCAGATATCCCGTAAACGAGAGGAACATCGTCATCACCCAGAGGATCACCCCCAGCACCCAGTTGAACTCCCGCGGCGGCTTGTAGGAGCCCGTATAGAAAACCCGGCACATATGAATGAAGACCGCCGCCACCATCCCGTGCGCCGCCCAGCGGTGCATGTTCCGGAGGATGATCCCGTAGGAGACGACAAACTGCAGATCCTTCATGTCGTGATAGGCCCGGTCCACCGAAGGGACGTAATAGAACATCAAAAGGACGCCTGTGATTACAAGAATGAAAAACAGGAAAAGCGCGATCACACCCAAACCGAACGTCGCCGTAGGCCGGAGTGTGTGTACATTGACCCGCGCCGGCATGATGTGCAGGAAGAAATTGGTGACCACCGCCTGCATGCGATCGAGATCGTTGTCCGGGTAGCCATGGCGCATGACCGATCGCCAGGCCCGGGAAGAAGTCATCTTCTTGCGCCATCGGGACAGGGCACCCGGCTTCGGGGCTTTTGCCGCATCAACCATTTCGCTCACCGGCTCCTCTATGTCGGCGCGTTGCCGTTATGTGAATTCGCTCCGCCCTCAAACCTTGAAATATGTATCCGATGCGACGAGAGCTTGTGTGTCCACCTGCAGCCGCTCGTCGGGACTCATCGAAAGCCGGAAGAACGCTAATGGCCGCGGCGCAGGACCGGAAAGCACCCTTCCTTCGGTGTCGAACACGCTCCCGTGACACGGGCAAAGGCTGGTGGGGCCTTTCCCTCTTCTGCCGGAGGGTCCGAACGGCCCGATCGTGCACCGCAGGTGGGTGCAGACCGCCGACATGGCGCGAAAACCGAGCCGGCCGCGGAAGATGAAAAGGCGGCGCTCCTCATCGAAGGTGATCGCGTTGTCGGGATATTCTGCGGGCTTCCTGAGCTTGAAGGTGGTGGGGGTTTCGTAAAGCACATTCGGAAACAGATAGCGGATATTCGCCAATCCCGGACCAATAAGAGAAACCAGCGAAGCGATCCACCCGATGGACAAGAGGGAACGGCGCGAGAAACCACGCGATGCCTCCGGCCCGGCCGCCAGCGCTTCCTCCAGCTGATAGTCTCCATAGTCTTCAGCCACTTTTTCTCTCCCCTATCCTGAAAGCGGATTTTCCGCTTGCGGCCACGTTTCACCGAAAAAATACCGCTCCATGGTAACGGCGCCCGTGGGGCACCGCATGGCGCACAGGCTGCACCGGATACAAGCGGCCTCATCCTTCAGCATGGCCGCCCCGGCCGGGGTGCCGCCCTCCCCTTCCGCGCGCCGTATCTCCTCCAATCCCTCTCCGTAACGGAGGCGGGCCAGCGCCTCAAGTTCCGCTCCGCCGCTCAGCTGCCGGAGCGGCACGATGCGCAGGCAGGCCGAAGGGCACACATCCACGCAGCCGCCGCAAAGCACGCATTTGTCGCTGTCAAAAATCGTGTTGATCCCGCACTGGACGCACCGGGCGGCCTGCTGCCGGGCAGCATCTTCAGTGTAGCCGAGTTCGACCTCCGCAATGCCGATCCGCCGCTCCACGGGAAGCGTCAGCGGCTCCTCGCGCTCGAAGCGCCGGTAGCCCGGCAGGATGACGGGAAGGCCCATCTCGGGCTCGCCAATGCGCAAGAGCGTCTGGCGGTGCGGGTCAAGTTTCTTCCACATCCCGCCGCGGCGCTGCCCGTAGCTCTCGCCTGTAAGGTGTTCGTGTATCGAGCGCGCGGCGCGGTGGCCGTTCTCTACGGCCTCGATAAAGATGCGGGGCCCGAAGGCTACATCGCCCCCCGCATAAATGCCGGACGCCGTTGTGGCCAGCGTATCGGGGTCAATCTGAATCGTCCCGCGGGGGCTCACCTCAATTTTATCTTCCTCTCGAATCCACGACAGATCCGGCGCCTGCCCCACGGCCAGGATCACCGAATCGCACTCCATGACATCTTCGGAACCTTCTTCAAACTGCGGGTTGAACCTGCCCTCTTCATCAAAAACGCGGATAACGCGCAGCACTTCCAGGCCCCGGACTTTTCCGCCCTCGCCGAGCACCCGCTTGGGACCCCACCTGGGGTGGACCTCGATTCCCTCTTCCTGGGTGCCCTCAAGCTCCAATTCGCTCGCCGGCATCTCCTCCCAGGACTCCAGGCACACCAAGCGCACATTGCGCGCACCCATCCGGATGGCCTCGCGGGCCACGTCCATGGTCCCCGACATCGCGGCTGCGTCCGCTTCCATCTCCACCTCATAGCCTGCCTGAATCGCACGGGCCGCCGAACGGGCCGCATCCATGGCAACGTCCCCGCCGCCGACCACGACGACGCGCTCGCCGAGTTCCACCTTGAAGCCCAGATTCACGTTCAGCAGGAATTCGACTGCCCGGAAGACGCCATCGAGCTGAACACCCTCGATCCGAAGATCGCGGCTCTTGTGGGCGCCGATGGCGATGAAGACCGACTCGAAACCCTGGGCGCGTAAATCGGCGAGGGTAAAATCCCTTCCCAGCGCCTGATTCAGGCGGAGCTCGACACCCAGATCAAGCACACCTTGAATCTCGGCCTGCACCAGATCGCGCGGGAGACGGTACTCCGGCACGCCGAGCATCAACATGCCGCCGGGAACGCTCTGCGCCTCAAACACCGTGACGTCATATCCGAGAAGCTTGAGATCGTGCGCACAGGTCATGCCCGCAACGCCAGAGCCGACGACCGCCACCCGGCGGCCCTTGGTGCGCTCCTGGGCCGTTTCGCCCTTTTTCCGGAGATTCGCCAGGTCCCAAGGACCATGTCCCCCGGCCAAGGGCGGGCTCTGGAGTAGAAGCCGGAGCCCCTTGGGCTGGCCGAGCGGGCGCTTGGCCTCCGAGCCATACCGCTCGGTCAGAAAGCGCTTGAGCGAGCGGATCGCCACAGGGGCATCAATCGCCCCGCGGCGGCACGCCGCCTCGCAGGGAGCCGCACACACGCGGCCGCACACCGAGGCAAAAGGGTTGGGTTCACGGGCGATCCGGTAGGCCTCCTCGAACCGCCCTTCGGCAATTGCGCGGACATATCCCCGCGCGTCGGTATGGACGGGACATCCTGCGCGGCACTTCACCATGTCGGACCAATAGCTCTCGTCCGGTACCGTTACCTCAAAGCGCACGTCCTTGCCCATCGACTTCCTCTTCTACTTCGCCAAGGATCGAATATAGGCAATGACATTGCGAATGTCGGCGTCTTGAAGCGCACCGCCCCAGGGCGGCATGGTGGGGGCTTTCCCGACGGCCGGCCCGCCCAGTTTGGTGATCTTGAAGAGTTGCTCATCGGAGAGCGTCTTCATGTATGCCTTATCTGTATGATCGCGGGGCTTCGGATTCAGGGAACCCGCGGCGGGCCCGTCCCCTTTTCCGGTCAGGCCGTGGCAAGCGGCGCAAAACTGCTGGTACTTCGCCTTGCCGGCCGCCGCATCCGCCGCATCGGCTGGCAAGGCCGAAATCATCCAGGCGGCTACGGCCATCCCTCCAATCAGAATCAATCCTTTCCGCATCAGAAAATCTCCTTTCTGCAAGCATCGTTTCAAAAGACGGCAATTGCCGAATACGGGTCAATACTCTTCCAGCGAAAACCCCGTCAGAGAAAACCCCCGCACATTCGAATCCGGGGCTACCGTTCCGCTCCGCCAGGCTTTTGGCGCCATCCTATTGAGTTTCGCTTTCAATTTTTTTTTTGTCGAGTGCATCCACATCGAAGCCCTTCTGTACCAGGGCGCAGACCATATCGTTGAGCGTAGTGGTTTCCAAAAACCGTACAAGGCTTTTTTTGGTCGATTCCCATTTGTCGTGCAGCGGACAAACATTTTCCTCCGAGCACGACGCAAGACCGGCCAAACACTGAGAGAAAGGTTCCGCCCCTTCGATGCTCGCCACAATCGCCTTCAGCGTAACATCAGATGGGGATTGATTCAGAAAAAAACCTCCGCCGGGCCCCTTTCGCGAGACGAGTAAACCCGCCTTGGCGAGTTGCTGGAGGGTCTTCGCCACCGTGGGCGAAGAAAGGGATGTCATTTGGGAAATTTTCTGTACCGTATGCACCGTTCCGGAATCTTGCTGGGCAAGACGGGTGAGGATACAGACCGCATTCTCAACGGCTTTCGAATAAATATGCATCCGGCACCCTTGGTTTGCGTTTGGCAGTTTTTGTGTCCGCTACCTTGTTCTCACATCCGCCTTTCGTTTTCACCGCCAGAGCCGCCACCAGCCTTCCAACGGCATCTTGCACGATCGTGAAAGAACCTCGATGAGAGAACTAAATCTAAATATGAGGGGAGATGGAAGGAATATCAAGAGTAAAAGATTGTTTATTCTTTATTTGATCGGGGTAATTACACAACTCGTTTATATTCATTATATTGTGCCCATATCAAGTCTCTCTGTTTTTGCGGCCACCGCCACATACCCACAGCCATTACGATAAGCCGATGGAAAAACCAATGCCCCCACAGCCCGAAGGTCCAGCCCCGGAACACCCTGGGCCAACTGGCACCGACCGCAAATATCTTGAATCGGTTCACGGCCCGGGGTTCTGGACGCGGCGAATCCGACCCCCCGCCGCTTCTAGACTTTCTCCACCTGCACGGCGCAGACCTTGAATTCGGGAATCTTCCCCCACGGATCGAGCACATCCACGGTGAGAAGGTTCGCCGCCGCTTCCACATAGTGAAAAGGGATGAACACCTCCCCCGGCCGAACGCGGGGGGATTTACGGGCCGCGAGTTCAATCTCCCCCCGCCGGGAGCGCACCCGCACAAGGGCGCCGTCGCTGATCCTCTTCCGGCGGAGATCGGCCTCGTTTATTTCGACATAGGCCGCGGGCTCCGCCGCATCGAGGGCGCCCGCCCGGCGGGTCATCGCGCCGGTGTGCCAGTGATAGAGATTCCGCCCGGTGTTAAGGACGAAGGGATATTTCCGGTCGGGAAGCTCGTGCGGGGGCGCAAACGCCACCGGAACGAGCCGCCCACGCCCCGTCGGCGTCGGAAACCGTTCCTCAAAGAGAATCGCCGTGCCCGGATGATCGAGTGCGGGACAGGGCCAGCTCACGCCCCCCTTCTCCAGCCGCGCATAGGTCAGCCCCGCCATCTGCGGAGTGAGCTCTGCGATCTCGGCGAAAATTTCCTCGGGCGATGCGTAGTCCATCGGGTAGCCCATCCGCTCCGCCAGCTCGGCGATGATGCGCCAGTCCACGCGCGCCTGACCGGGCGGCTCGACCGCCTTTCTCCCAAGCTGCACCCGCCGATCGGTGTTGGTGTAGGTCCCCGTCTTCTCCGGAAACGCCGTAGCGGGGAGAATCACATCCGCGAAGGCGGCGGTTTCGGTCAGGAAAATATCCTGGACGGTGAGATGCGCCAGCCGGGCGAGCGCCTCGCGGGTCAGGTTGAGATTCGGATCGCTCATGGCGGGATTCTCGCCCATGATGTACATCCCGCGGATTTCGCCCGCATGGGCTGCGTGCATGACCTCCATCACCGTCAGGCCAGCCGCCGCATCGAGCGGCCGGCCCCACGCCCGCTCGAACTTCGCGCGCACTTCGGGCCGCGTCACATCCTGATAGCCGGGATAAACCATCGGGATCAGACCGACATCGGAGGCCCCCTGAACGTTGTTCTGCCCCCTGAGCGGATGGAGACCCGTGCCCGGCCTGCCGATCTGGCCGCAAATCAGGCAGAGCGCGATGAGCGCCCGGCAGTTGTCCGTCCCCGTCGTGTGCTGGGAGAGCCCCATCCCCCAGAAGCAGATGGAGCGCTCGGAGGCCGCATAGCGCCGGGCGGTCTCACGGATCAGCGCAGCGGGGACCCCCGTGATGCGGGCCACCCGCTCCGGCGAATACGCCTTCACCTCTTTTTGGAGTTCTCCGAATCCCTCGGTCCGCCTCTCCACAAACTCCCGGTCGTAGAGCCCCTCCTCGATGACCACGTGCAGGAGCCCGTTGAAGACGGCGACATCGGTTCCGGGGCGGAAGCGCAGATGGATGCTCGCGTGGCGGACGAGATCGATCCGCCGCGGATCGGCGACGGCGAGCGTCGCCCCCTTTTCCACCGCCTCCTTGATGAAGGTCGCCGCCACCGGATGATTTTCCGTGGTATTCGATCCTGCCACAAAGATGAAGTCCGCCTGCATCACATCAGAAAAGGGATTACTCACGGCGCCGCTGCCGATGGTCTCCATCAGCGCCGCCACCGAGCTGGCGTGGCACAGCCGCGTGCAGTGATCGACGTTGTTCGTTCCGAGTGCGGCGCGGATCAGCTTCTGGAACAGGTAGCACTCCTCGTTCGAGCATTTGGCCGAGCCGAAACCCGCGAGCGCGGAGGAGCCATGCGCATTTTTGATCTCCACGAGCGCCCCGGCGGTGCGCGAGAGCGCCTCCTCCCAGGTGCCCTCGCGGAAAAGGGAAAGCGGATTCGTGGGAAGCGCCGCCGTCTTGGGCGCGCCCTCTTTTCGGATCAGCGGAACGGTGAGCCTTCCTTCATGATGGGCGTAGTCGTATCCATACCGCCCCTTCACGCACAGGCGGCCCTGGTTGACGGTGTTCTCCGATCTCCCCTCCACAGCGACAATCCGGTTCCCCTTCACCTGATAGGTGATGGCGCAGCCGACGCCGCAGTAAGGGCAGAGCGAATCCACTTTCCGGCCGGATTTTTTCGTTTCGCTTTCAACGAGCGGCTTGTCCACAAGCGCCCCGGTCGGGCAGGCGGCCGCGCACTCCCCGCAGGAGACGCAGCTCGACGCCCCCATCGGGGCTTCGGCATCGAAGACGATGCGCGCCGCCGCCCCCTTCCCGGCCCTTCCGATAACGTGATTGCCCTGCACATCGGCGCACGCGCGGATGCACCTGTCGCAGAGGATGCAGGCGTTCAGGTCAACGGTGATGACCGAGGAAGAGATGTCCACCATCCCGGCGGAGGCCGTGCGAGCGCTTTCGTTCGCCGCGACGCCGAGGTCCCTCGCCAGCGCTTCGAGTTCACATCCCGGGCCTTCTGATTCGGCCGCGCAGGGGCTTGGATGATCCGCCATCAGCATCCGGACGAGCGCCCGCTGGGCACGCACAACCCGCGCGCCCTTCGTACTGACTTCCATCCCCGCCTCCACCGCGCGGCAGCAGGAGGGCGCGAGCACCCGGGCGCCCGCCACCTCGACCGCGCACACCCGGCAAACGCCGGCGGGCGAGAGGCCCGGCTGATAGCACAGCCGGGGAATCTCCCCCCCCTGCGCGGCGGCGGCCTCCCAGATGGTGTCGCCCTGCGCGGCGCGTACCTTCTTGCCGTCGAGGAGAAAAGAAATTTCGGGAATGTCTGGCATGGGCGTGCTCCCTATCCCTTCAGCTTCGCTGTGAGTTCATCGCGGAAATGCCGCAGGAGCGAGAGAAACGGCAGCGGTGCCGCCTGGCCGAGCCCGCAGATGGAGGTGTCCATCATGGCGGCGGACACGTCTTCCAGCTCGGCGAGTTCGCTCCGCGCGGCCCGGCCCTCGATCGCCCGCTTGAGAAAACCGGCGATCTGTTCCGTCCCCATCCGGCAGGGCACGCACTTGCCGCAGGATTCATCGCGGAAAAAGCGCAGCGCGCTCCAGGCCAGCGCCACCATGTCGGCCCCCTCGGGGATGGCGATGAGGGCGCCGCTCCCGAGCATGCTCCCCGCCGCGGCGAGGGCGTCGAAGTCATAGGGCGTCCCGGCGAGCGCGGCGGGGAGAAAGCCGCTGCTCGCCCCGCCCGGACAAAAGGCCTTCAGGCGGCTTCCCTCCTTCATCCCGCCGGCGGTTTTTTCGATCAGCTCCGAGACCGGGGTGCCCAGCTCCACCTCATACACTCCCGGGCGGGCGACCGCGCCGCTGATGCCGGCCATCTTGAATCCGGCGGCGCCGCCGCGGCCGAAGCCCCGGTACCATTCCGGCCCGTTTCGCAGGATGGCGGGTACGAGGGCGAAAGTTTCTACGTTGTTGATGAGGGTGGGCCGGCCGAACAGACCCGCCTCTACCGGAAAGGGGGGCTTGTCCCTCGGCTGGGCGCGCCTGTCCTCGAGCACTTCGAGCAGCGCGGTCTCCTCGCCGCAGATGTAGCCGCCCGGACTCACAAAAATCTGAATCTCCGGCAGTTTGCCCGCTCCCGTCAGCCCGCGCGCGCGGGCCGCGCGGATGGCGCGCTGAAGGGCGAGACGCTGGCGGCCATACTCGTGGCGGATGTAGATCAGCGCGGCCGCGGCCCCCACCGCCCAGGCGCCGATGAGGATGCCCTCCACGATCAGTTCCGGAAAACTGTCCATGAGCGCGCGGTCCTTGAAGGTACCGGGCTCGCTCTCATCGGCGTTGCAGATGAGAAATTTGTGCGGCCCCTTGGCCCGGCGGACCATCTCCCACTTCCGCCCGGCGGGAAACCCCGCGCCGCCCATTCCGCGCAGCCCGCTCTCGGTCAGGGCGGCGATCGCCTCCTCCGGTTTTCCTTCCTGCAAAAGGGCTTTCAGCACCAAAAACGCCTCACCCTTCCGGCGGTAGGGGAAAAGGCGCGATGCGGCTTCGATTTTGGGCGCACTCGATACGGGAGGGCGCTTTCCTCTTTTCGGCTGCCCGGCAATCGCCACAAGACGCTCCGCCGCCGCGCCGGTGTACACCTTCGCCCCTGCCGCTGCGGCAGGGGCCCTGTCGCAGCGGCCCAGACAGGCGCAGCCGGCGACCCGGACGTGACCGGACTTTTTTTGTGCTGCCT
>JAQBZT010000007.1 GCA_027622355.1 bacterium
GGGTATTATATAGGATACTCATATTATAAACATCATGAAAAAATGACTTGGTACTTCTTTCGAATTTTCGCGCACGGTAGGATGAATAGACATGCCGAAGAAAAAAATAACTCAAAAAAATCGTCCAAATCTTCTCCCCAAAAAAGAAAAAAAGGGCTGGCTCTTGCGATGATGGCCGTGATTGTCGCGGCCGTCGGCATAGGGGCCCTGATGATGGGCGGCGGCGAGAAAAGTGAGATTCCTCCTCCCAAGATGTCTGATGGCAGGGTGGTGGTGATCGAATTTTTTGACTATGGCTGATCCCATTGCCGATCTGCGCAGGATGCGCTGACTCAGCTCCAAAAAGATTTTAAAAACCAAATCGAATTTCTCCATAAAGATTTCCCACTTCGTGACCTTACGGCTCTGGCGGCAGAAGCGGTGAGATGTGTTCATGAAGACGACAAAAATAAAAGAATGCGGTCTCTCATGTTCAGCGGCCAGGACCGATGGTATTCAAGTTCATCGCCTCAGAAGATATGGGAAACATATGCTGCCGCTGTAGGTACAGACATGGAAAAATGGCGCTCATGCACAAACTCCCGAACATACCAAAGCGCGGTTGAATCCGACCGGAAGCTGGGGATGCGCATGGGTGTAAACGTCACGCCGACCATTTTCGTCGGAAACCGAAAGATAGTAGGGGCCGTTCCTTTCCAGGAATTGGCCGCCGCCGTTCGGGCCCAGATGACAAAATGAGATCGAAAAACCATAGAGGAACATAGGTTGCGCATTTTCTCTTTGCTGCGCCGTCCCAAGGCTGTCTTGACCTTCCGGATATGCATCGGAGGTTTTTTTTCTTCGCGGGTGCGGCCAAGCTGGCCCAGCCGGCCGGGTTGTTTGCCCACAAAATCAAAGCTTTTGGCATTCTCTCCGGAGGCTGGGAGCTGCCCTTGGCTTATCTCCTTCCTTGGCTCGAGCTTTTCTGCGGGTCGTTCCTGCTTGTGGGCTTTTTCTCGCGATGGGCGGCCATTTCCGTCATGGTCCAACTCGTCACCTTCGCCGCGGCCATTTCAGTTGGCATTCTCTCGGGAGCGGCTTTAGAGGACTGCGGCTGCCTGCCCGGCGTCAGTGAAACGCCTGCACAAGCACTCGTTCGCGACATCATCATGATTGTTTGGCTTTCTGTTTCGTTTCAGGGATTGCCCGGGAAACTATCTTTGGATGGATGGCTTGAATCAAGGGGAGAATGAGACCTGTGCATGGCGAATTTTTTGATTCTAACTGAAATCAAATTTTGCTGGATGTTCAATCAAGTCACATTTGAGATGGACATACCTCGACCTCGGCCCAGATCATGACCCCTTGTTCCGTTTTCATCAGTCCTTGAATCTGAGAACACAGAATGAGAGCGCCGGGAAGGATCCTGCCGCCCATGTGAAATTGGACAATTTTATCTGGCAGTCACATGGCCATGGCCTTTTCACAGACACCAATCGCCGCTTGATTCGGAATTCGCCATGCACACCTTTCCACAGCAGTTAAATTTTCTCTGGGGTTAACCCCCAGAGAAACAACCCCGGCAATCTAAGGAATCCATATTTGGAGGCACATCTCCTCCCGAAGGGTTTCTTTTTTTACCACCCTTCTACTCCTGGATGTATCCGGGCTTGGAGACGCCGCGAAGGAAATCGCCGATCTTCATCCGGTGCAAGTCCGAGCTGCCGTCGATGTGGTAGCACATCATCGCATCGCGCATGAGTTTCTCCAGCGGATAGTCCCGCATGTAGCCGTTCCCCCCGAGGATCTGGATCGCCATGTCGCACACCTTGGGACCCACGTCGGAGGAGAAGATCGAGGAGAGGATCCCCAGCTGGGAGTCGTAATCGGGCTGATCGGCCGACCAGGCCGCGCGGATCGAGACCGCGCGGGCGGCTTCGATGAGAGCGGCCATCTCGCCGAAGCGAAGGGCGATGATGGGGTGTTCGATGATCGGGCGGCCGCCCTGGATGCGGTTCTTGGCGTACTCGACGGCGTACTCGAAGGCGGCGCGGGCCAACGCGAGGCCGAAGGCGCCGGTCGTGGGGACGTGCCGCGCCCCGAAGGAACCGAGGAAGGAGAGGCCCTTGCCCACCTCGCTCACACGGTTGAAGTCCGGAATCCGGCAGTTCTCGAAGATGAGTTCTGCGTTCATCATCAGGCGGTTGCCCATCTTGTCGTGCACCCGCCCGGTTCGGAAGCCGGGGGTGCCCCGCTCCACAAGAAATACCGTAATGCCCTGCGTCACCCCGACAGTTTTGTCCGTCCGCATCGCGATGAAGTAGAGTTTCGCGACCGAGGCACAGGCGATGAAGTGCTTGGTGCCGTTCAAAACCCATGAATCCCCGTCCCGGACGGCGGTGGACTGCATCCCGCCGTCGGGCTCATCGTAGGGAAGCAGGTTGTCGCACCCGTGGTTCGGCTCGGTGATCCCCACCGCGAGGAGGGCGGTGTCGTCCTCGGTGAATTTGGGGAGAAAGTGTTCCCGCTGCGCGTCGGAGCACTTTTGCACCAGCAGCTTGGCCATCTTCCAGGCCTGGTGAAAATGGGTGGCAAAGGCTGAATCGCCCTGGCAGAGCTCCTCGAGCATGATCAGGTGGGTGAGAATCCCGATGCCCGCCCCGCCGTATTTCTCGGGCAGCGCCGTCGTCCGAAGACCCAGCGCCGAGCCCTTGCGGATGATCTCCCAGGGGAAATTGTCGTGCACCTCTTGCGGGTCCGCTATCTTGTCCATCGCGATCGCGACGGGCCTGATCTCCTTCAGCGCGAAGTCCCGCGCAAGCTTCTGAAGCGATAACTGCTGCTCGGTAAAAGTGAAATCAACCATCTCGGTCTTCCTCCAATTGAAACACGAATACAAATCCGCGCGGCAGCTAGTCGCTGACCCAAAAAATGCTTCGTCTTCATCATGTCCAGAAGAAAATATCCGAGAGGGCCACAGGTGATGATTTCATCAAATCGATAAAAAATCTCCTGCCGAAAATTATGTTTAAATTCCGATGAACCTTGTCTTAACCTCCTCGTTCCGATTAAGTTCTTCCGTCGATGATGAATAGACCACTTGTCCCCGGCTCATAATGTGGACCTGTTCGCAAATGGAAAGTGCGAATTTCATATTCTGCTCAACAAGCAGAATGGAAAGACGGCTCTCTTTCAGTTGCAATATCACATCGCCCAACGTCCTCACCAGAAGGGGAGCCAGGCCCTCGGTGGGTTCGTCCAGAAGAAGCAGACGCGGATTCGTCATCAACGCCCGGGCGATGGCCAGCATCTGCTGCTCGCCGCCACTGAGGTTGTTCCCCATGTTCTTCAGTCGCTCTTTGAGGCGGGGAAAAAGCGTCAGCACCCGCTCCAACGTCCAGGGATCAGAGGCGCCATCCGTACGGCCGTTTTCCTTCGCTCCGAGCATGAGGTTTTCGTGCACACTGAGAGAAGGAAAGATGCGCCGTCCTTGCGGCACAAGCGCCATTCCACGCTGGATGAGATGATGCGGCCGGAGACGCGTCACTTCTTCACCCTGAAAGATAACGCTCCCTTTTCGCGGGTTCAGGAATCCGATGATGGAATGCGTCAGCGTGGTTTTGCCCATCCCGTTTCTTCCCAGAACCCCTACGACAGAGCCGGTCGGTACTTCCAGGGAAATCCCCTGAAGGACGTGACTCTCCCCATAGTAGGTGTGAACGTCGTTCACCTGGAGCATCGGAATATTTTCATTCATATCCGAGATATATCTCCTGAACGGCCTGGTTTGACCGAATTTCCTCAATGGGACCGTCTGCCAGAACCTCTCCATCGTGCATGACCATAACCTTGTCCACCAGTTCAAAAGCAACGTCCATATCGTGCTCGATGATCAGTATCGTTACTTCCGAATCGAGAGATTTAAGCGTAGCGGTCATGATGGCCGATTCGGCCGGAGAGAGTCCGGCTGTCGGCTCATCGAGCAATAATATCCGGGGATTCTCCACGAGCGCCAAGGCTATCTCGACCTGCCTCTGAATGCCATGCGAGAGATTTTTCACATAATTATTCCGCACTTCGATCAAATCGAACCTCTCCAGAATCCCCTCTGCTCTTTCAAGCATTTCCCGGTAACTGCTGACAGGCCGGAACATGGAGAATTTTGAACGTCCCAAAGCCTGTGCAGCCAAAAGCACATTGTCCATGACAGACATCGCAGGAAAGAGATTGGTAATCTGGAATGTCCGGGACATGCCCAAATACGCCCGCTGATAATTGGCAAGGTGGGTGATGTCCTGCCCGTGAAGGAACACTTCGCCGTGAGTCGGCGGGAGGTCACCGGCGATCATATTGAACAAGGTGGTCTTTCCCGCCCCGTTCGGGCCGATGATCCCGCGGCGCTCGCCATATTCGACGGTGAGGTCTACTTCCTTGACCGCAACAAGCCCACCGAAGTGCTTGGCAAGTTTTTTTACAACGAGACACGGACCTGTGTGCATCAGGTTGCCCTTCCTGGAAGGCTTTTCAATCTTGCCCCGCCTCCCGCCCATCGAATGGACGGGAGGCGGACAACATCTTCTCCCCTCAAAACATTTTCAACCCTACTTGTCGCAATACTGGCAAGGAGGATGATCCCTGTCGTATAGCGGCAATTTCATGAATTCTTCGGGCTTGTACGTCCAAAATTGATTCACATTCGGAATGACACTGATGACCTTGTTGATCTTCTTTCCATTCTCATCCTTCGTTACCACGCGGACATACACATTCATCTTGAACGTCCCGTGCCCGTCCGATACCCGGGGGCCGTCGGGCATGCCGGTTTTCACTTCAACGGCCTTCAGGGCCTCGATGAATTTTTCCTTGTTCTCCACATCGCCGTTGATGGCTTCAATCGCCTTATAGATGACCACCAGGCCGCCATAATAGCCCGAGGCATAGTAGCCGGGTTCCCTCTTCGCAAAACTCACGAAGGACTTGACGAAATCCTGGTTGTCTTTCGTGGCAATGGCGGCGCTGTAGATAAGACCAGAAAACCAGCCGAGCACCTCATCGCCTATGGCGGGCAGCACAAATTCATCGGTGTTCGTACCGTTGCCCAAAATGACATACTTGTTCGCCAAACCCGCTTCCTTCAGCTGCTTTGGAAAGCGTAGCGCCTGCGCGCCCGCCAGTGTCACGAAAAGGGCGTCGGCATCTTTCCGGAGCTTGCCGATGTAGGGCCCATAATCCACCGTGTTGATGGGCATATACATCTTCTGGACGACCTGTCCCCCCATGTCCTCGAAAACTTTCTGAAAGCCGCCCGTTGACTCGTAACCGAAGGCGTAGTCGGGGCCGATGGTGATCACTTTTTTGATGTTCGGCATCGTGGTCCGGACCCAACTGGCAAAGGCGTGCATCGGCTGGCTGCAGGAGAAGTACGTGAGGGCGAACTTCTTGAGTTTGCGCTTCGATATGTCATCCGGGCAGGACCAGATGAGCGTCGGCACCTTGAATTGATCCGCCAGCGGCGCGATGGCATATCCGGTGGAGCCAAAGAGACCGCCCATGACGACATGCACTTTGTCGCGGGTCATGAGCTTGCGCACCCGGGTTACGGCCAAGGGCACTTTGCTCTCATTGTCCTCGATAAAAAACTGAACTTCCCGGCCGGCAACCTTTGTCCCGAATGTCTTCTTGAAGACTTCCAGGGCGTTCATCTGATCCGAGCCGTGCCGGGCGAGCACACCCTTCTTCGAGGTGAGAAGCCCGATGCGGATCGGCCCCCGGGCGGCGGCGGCAGAAGACCCCGCTCCCAGAAGCAAAACCAAGCCAAAAACTATCGGTGGTACAAAAAATCGAACGATTGCCTTCATGTCCGGATTCCTCCCTATTGTGCCTTGGTAATATCTTTAAGATCTTTCGCCACCACGGACTCAAGGCTTCCCTTCCGCCTGGCGGAAATCTGCCGGATGAGTCCAATAATCCCCGCCGGTGCAAACAGGACAACAATGATGTACACGGCCCCTACGACGGAGAGCGACCGCTCGGTGTACATGTTCACGATGTTTTCGAGAAACACAAAAATGGTAGCACCCAGGATCGGTCCAATGAGCGTCCCGACTCCCCCGATGGAGACCATCAGAAGCGCACTGAAAGAGGTGATGAGTTCCACGTCCCCGGGAGCGACATAGCTGTTGTGGTAAGCCCAGAGAAATCCCGACAATCCGCTGAAAATACCAGAGATCATGTAAATGATGTATTTGTGCAGCCAAACATTGTACCCGAGAGTTCGCATGCGGGATTCGCTTTCGCGGATCCCCACCAGGGTCTTGCCGAAGGAAGATCGTACGAGGACGGAAAAGAGAATGAACAATCCAGCCCCGATCAGCAGCGTGAGATAATAAAAGACAACGGTGTTCTGCAAAATCTCCGGCCGTCTCAGGCCCGATATTCCGTTTTCTCCCCCCGTCATCGAGTCCCAGCGGTAAGCAAGCCCCCAGACGAGCATTGCCAGGGAGAAGGTGATCATCAGGAAGTACACGCCCCCGGCCCGCAGCGCGACCAAGGCAAAGATGGCGGTAATGACGGCGGCGACCAGGAGGGCGACGAGGAAAGTTTCGATAAAACCGGCCTTATAGGTGACGGCCATAATGGCCGTCGCGTAGGCCCCCGCGCCGAAGAAAGCCGCATGCCCCAGGGAAGCCATCCCCGCGTAGCCCAGCATGAGGTCGAGGCTCATGGCGAGAATCGCCCAAATGACACACTGGGTCAGAACAATGGCGCCAAACCTATCGGTGAGCAGCGGACCGATTACGAAAAAGAGAAGGACCGCCGCCCCTCCCGCAGTTCTTCCTCTTCGCGTAAGCAGCTCGGCGATCATAGCGGCCTCCCGAAAAGGCCAGTGGGACGGAAGGCCAGGATCACCGCCATGGGAAGGAAGATGGTGAAATAAGCGAATTCTGGGAAAAACGTTTTCCCCAGGTTATCGATGAGCCCCACGATCAAACTCGCGATAATCGCCCCCTTGAAGCTGCCCATGCCGCCGACGATGACCGCCACAAACGCAAAGGGAAGAATCTCAAAATCCAGCCCCTCCTGAAGTCCCAGCCAGGGCCCCGCCAAGACCCCACTCATTCCCGCAAGGAACGAGCCAATCCCGAAGACCACGCTGAAAACGACCTGCACGTTCACGCCCATTCCGCTGGCCATCTCAACATCGTCCACGGCGGCCCGCACGGCGGCCCCAAACTTCGTCTTCTTCTCAAAGATCCAAAATCCCACGGCCACTGCGACACCGACACCGATCAAGAACATTCGGTATACCGGAAAAGTGAAACCCCCTATCCGTCCGGTTCCAGAGAGGATCAGAGGGGCCTCCATGCGCTGAGGACCCGCTCCCCAAATCAGGAGGACCGCGTCTTGAAGGAGAAGGACAAACCCCATCGTTATCAGGAGCTGGCCAAGATCATTCCCTTTCAGCTGGCGCAAGAACAACCGTTCAATGATGATTCCCATAAGAGCGATAACGGCGCCACCGATAACAATGGCCAGGATAAAGCTTCCCGTCCGCAGGAGAACACTCATTCCCACGTAAGCACCCACGAGAAAATAGGTCCCGTGGGTCACGTTGATGACCTGCATGACGCCGAATATGAGGGTGAGGCCCATGGCCAGGAGGAATACGATGGCGCCATAAGAGACGCCGTTGAAAATTTGAGTCAGCCAGAAAGCCACGAAAATCCTCCTGCACAGGAAAGATTCATGGCCAAATTGAAAACGGCTGCAAGGGAAATTTTCATATAAAATATAATAATGTCGGATTATAATAATAATCTATATTAGAAATGCAAGCCACTTTCCTGTCCAGCCCAAAAACCCGAATAGTTTCTCATAGAGAATCATAGGGGCCGTTCACTTTTTGGACAGGACGGCCACACCGGTCCTGTCAGCGCTTACCAGAGTTGCTCCGATGCCATCGCGGCGCCTTCGGCCAGCGAGGCCAGTTTCATCCACACAATGTTGCGGTCAACCTGGACCCGGCCAGCGAAAGTGCCGAAGCCGCAATCGACGCCGGCGATCACATTTTCGCGGCCGACAATGTTGGCATAGTTGAGAATGCGGTCCGCGACCAATTCGGGATGTTCGACGTAATTCGAGGTCGAGTCGATCACGCCGGGAATGATGGTCTTGCCGTCGGGCAGATCGACATCGCGCCAAACCTTCCATTCGTGCTCGTGGCGTGGATTGGAGCCAGGGAACGACACGGCACCCGGGCGCCCTTTGAGCACGATATCGACGATATCCTTTAGCGGAACGTCTTCGTGGTGCGGGCCCATCGTGCTGGCCCAACAAATGTGCATGCGCATGCGGTCGGCGGGAATGTCCCGGACGGCGTGGTTGAGCGCCTCTACGTGCATCTCGATTTCCTTGCGGAAGTCGGTCAGGCTCAGGTGCCGAAACACCGTGTGGCGGCTCAACGCCAGATCGGGGCAGTCGAGTTGCAGAATCAGGCCCGCCTCCACGATCGCCGCGTACTCGCGATGCATCACATCGGCCAGCGCGAAGATATATTCTTCCTCCGATGGGTAATGGATGTTCTTGAGGTAACGCGCGATTTGGCCCGGCGAAGGTGAAGTCATGAACGCTTCTTCGGTACCGGCGCTGGTCAGCACGCTCTTTGCGCGCGCGATGTCGGTTTCGGCGGCTGGCCAATCCTTCCAGCCGACTGGGCCGGAACAGGCCGGGCGGTTCTGCAGCGGCGAGGCGAATTGGGCGAGCAGTGCCGACAACTCAGGAAAGCCTTCCTCGCCGGTGCCGAGCGGGGGTGAACTTGGTCCGTCATAGCCGGTCAGCCGGTCTTTGACATGCGAGGTATAGTCCGGCCGGCCCTGCTCGCCATCATTGATGATGTCGATTCCGGCTTTCACCTGCTTTTGCACGACATCGGCTATGGCGGCAACGACCGCAGTTTCGAGTGCAGCGGCCTGCGCGCCACGATTTTCTTCTTCGGCCAGTAGCAGGTCGACCACTTCCGGCGGACGCGGCAGGCTGCCCGTGTGGGTGGTGAGAATTCTCTCCGTACTGCGCTTCATGAGTTTGTCCCCTCCCCTGGGCCCGCCATGGCATTGATTCGCTGTGTATGGTGAGTTGGCAATTCTAGCTGAAAATCAGTTTTTTTTCGCCTTGCGCCGGATGGCGGCTTTCCCCGGTCTCACTCCCCATGAAAAATCTATTCCTTGTTTTCGCTCACATCAGCTCGCCGACCAGGGCAAGTCCAAACAATTATGCGTGGGGATCACGAGCGCTGGAGGGCGCCGATCAAACCGTTCGCGAAGTTCAGCCGCTCAGCGAGGACCCGGATAATCAAGGCTTTCAGCAGAATCGAAATCGAGGTCACCACCATAAGCACCACCAGGCCCCCGGCTCCCTCCGCGAGGATGCCCAGTCGATCCCGGCCGATCTCGGCCGTATTCCAGGAGAACCAGAGCGGCCCGACCGGGCGGAAAAGAGCCAACCCTGCGCCCGCGCCTCCTCCGTGGAAACGCCCAGTGCAAGCAGGACGGCGTGGACCCCCGCGATTCCCCCGATCAGAAGAACCGGCAGGGCAGGAAAACTCTTGAACCGGGCGAGGGCCAGAAAGATCAGGAAAATGGCATTAGACCGGCTTCCATCTCCGGGCTGTTTCGTCATTCCCCGCCCAGAGGACAGGCTTCGGATAGAAGCGCGTTAGAGCAGCCGCTTGCGAACCTGCCAACTCAGGAATTCTCCGGCGAAAACCATCAGTATGATCGTGAGGCACAAGACGCCTGTTTTTTCCCATTGGAATTGTTTGACATAAAGCAAGACGTAAAAACCGAGACCGCCCGCGCCTACCAGCCCAAGGATCGTGGAGTCCCTGAGGTTCATCTCGAAGCGGATGGCCAGATGGGCTACCATCTGTGGGAACACTTGAGGGATGAGCCCGTGCTGAATGATCTGAAGGGCCGAGCCGCCGGTTCCCTGCAGGGCCAGGAGTGGCTTCGGATCGGTATTCTCGATCTCCTCCGCCACAAATCTTCCGAGCACGCCGACGGAGTGGACGGCGATGGCCAGCACGCCGGGAAAGGGGCCGAGACCCACCCCGGAAACAAACAAAAGGGCCAGAATCAAAAGTGGGATGGAGCGTATCAGTGCCAAAACAGCTTTCGCGGGGAGATGAATCCAAAGGGGTGTCCAGTTCGAGGCCGCGAGAACACCAAATGGATAGGCAAACAGCGCTCCCAGAAAAGTGCCCGCTACCGTAATTTGAATGGTTTCGATCGAGGCCCTTAAGAGCACCTCGCGGACCGACCAGTCCGGTGGGGTCATTCGACCGAAGAAGGAGACGATCTGGGGAATTCCGCGAAACAAGGCATGCCCGGAAAATTCGGACCCCGCCAATGACCAGTAAACAATGGCGCTAGCCGACAACCATAGGATCCCCTTGATACCCGTTCGCCCAAGGGAAAATCCGTTTTTCTGCCGCTGCATGTTGACCATTACGGTCTCCGGGAAAATGAGCCTTTCCATAAATTTCGTGTACCTTTTCGGGCGATAACTCTTCCGGCGTGCCATCCCAGATCACGCTGCCTCTCTTCATGGCAATAATGCGTTCGGCAAAAAGCTTCGCCAATTCCGGCAGATGCAGATTCATGAGAAGAGTCAGCCTGTAGGTCTGAGAGATGGAAACCAGCAGGCTGAGAATGCTCTCCGCCAAAACGGGATCCAAGCTCGATACAGGCTCGTCCGCAAGAAGAATGTCGGGCTCTTGAGCGAGGGCCCGTGCGATTGCCACCCGCTGTTGTTCGCCCCCTGAAAGGGAACGGGCCTCACGTTCCAACTTATCGGAAAGATCAACTTCTTGAATCGCCCGCTCGCAGGCTTCCTGGTCTTTTTCCGTGCACATGCTCAAGAAGCTGCGGTAAAGAGGAATATGTCCGAGCCGCCCATGGTAAACGTTTTGCCATACAGTCTCGCGTCCGATTAAATCGAAATGCTGGTGGATCATTCCAATTTTCTTATGGTGGGCGCGGATGCCGCTCCGATCACGCAAGGGAAGGAGCACGCCCAGGACCTCCACCTTTCCGGCCGTGGGAACGACATATCCTTTCAGCATTCTGAACAGCGTGGTCTTTCCCGCTCCGCTGTTGCCGACAATCGCTACGCGCTCTCCATGCCGAATAGAGAGTTCATCAATGCAGAGAATTTCTCCCTCCTCAACTTGGACGTGAACGTCGCGCAGATGGATGGCCGGCTTTTCGGTCATGGCTTGATAAATCCATATTTACGGGCCAGATCGACCACTGTTTGATACGTTTTCAACTGCGCGCGCACGTAGCCATCCGTGCCATACAAGCGATTGGCCAAGGGCCGGTTCTGCGGTTCGTTGAGCTTGAGCATCGCCTTCACGAACTGCTCGCGCGATTTCGGATCGAGGCCTTTTCTCACAATCACGGCGTGGCTCGGGATGCGCGAAGACTGAGAAATCGCGACGAGATCGTCCCGCTCTTCCACACGAAGGAGATTGATCGAAAATTGGCTGACGCCCGCCGCGTCCACGAAGCCGCTGTGGACGGAGCGAATGGCCTGCTCATCCCCGCCCGCAAAATACACCCTCCGGAAAAAACCGCCTTCCGGATTGTCCATGCCGCCCTTGACCAGCCCGGCCCGGATAAAGATATCGTGGGGATACATGAAGCCGGAGCTGGAGACCGGATCCACATAGGCGATGGTCTTTCCCTTCAGGTCCGCCAATGTCTTGATGCCGCTGTCCTTGCGGACAAATATTTGAGCGTGATAATAAGACTTCCCGTTGTATACCTCCCCGAGAACGACCTGGGCGCCCGCATGCTTGTTCGCGAGAACAAAAGGCAGAGGGGATATGAAGCTGATGTCCGCCTTGCCGGCGTTCATGGCCTCGACCGCCGCTGAATAATTCAGCGTAATGAAGTAGCGGATTTTCCGGCCCATTTGCTTTTCGAGAAAAGACATGACTGGCTTCACATCGTCGATGAGCCTTTCCGGGTTTTCGAGCGGAATCAGCGCCACCCGCAACGGTGGGGCCGCCGCCATGGCTTTCTCGGGCGCAATTCCCAAAATCATGGATAAAACAACAATCAACCCCATGAAAAAGGATCCGTATTTTCCGATTCGACGTATCGCTATCATTTGATAAAACCCTTTATTTGAGTTTGTCCACGTTTTTTTCGTAGAGCGTCCGGTAAGCTGCGATTTTCGCATCCACTTCCTTGCTTTTCCCCTGCAGATGCAGGTCGAGCGCCTCCCGCAGCAGGGTTTCCAGCTGGTTCAGGATGGGGAGATGCCCTTTGTCTTGAACATCCCACTTGTGCCCCCGAAGCTCGAAAGCAACTGTTTTGAGGAGCGTGGTGATGAGATCTTTTTTGCCCTGCCGCTTCAGCCGTTCGTAGGTGGAGAGGAAGAAGCTGAATTCCTCCAACTCGGCATCCAGGGTGTAAATCGTGTCCTCGTAGGCGTCTACCCCGTCGCCCACCGTTTCGACGTAAGCCGTCAGGTCGCCGATCTCTTTTTTCGAAAGCCCGAGCTTGAACCGTTTGTTGAACCATTCGCTCACCGCCCGGAGGGTGGGCTGGCTGCCGTCGTGAAAATAAGGAGCCGAATACTTGGCCGATAGCAGCGTGGGCGTGTCAAAAGCGCCATCGAAGGAATGAGCGTCGAAGCCTTCGGTCGTCCCGATATTGTGGCGCCTGTGGTCCAAGAAATGGGCCGAGGGAACATGGCAGCTGGCACAACTCTTACCGCCCATCATCTGCGGGAATCTGCGCTTGAAAATCTTTTCGCCGCGAAGCGCCGAGGCCGAGGCCTTCCGGGGACTCAGGGTTCCATCCCGGTTCAGCTTCGGATTGGGAAGGAACTCGAATTCGTTCATGTAGGCGATCATCCCGTCGAGCAGCATGGCGTCGGGCTCAGGGCCGTTGAACTCGTTGACGATGACGTTACGGACAAAATCTCGAAGCGAGGCGAACCGGCCGTTGCGGCCGTAAGGAGCGGTAAACCGGATTCCCCGCAGGTCGGGGGCATCGACCGGGTCGAACAAGCCGTTGTTGGCGTGTCCCGCGAAGAAACTGTTCGACACATCCAGCCCGCCTTTCCTTATGGAGATGCCGGGAATGAAGAACTGGGGATTGGTGACCCCTTTGTTGTGGCAGGTATTGCAGCTGACGCCAAAGCTGCGCGCGGGCTCGCCGAAGATGAACGGACTGTCAAACGCCATATCGCCCAGGGCGATCAAAAATGTTTCACCCTCGTTCACCCCGCGCTCTGCTATACCGAGCAATTGCCGGGGGCGGGGCAGCTGCTTGTTGATATTCGATCCCGGAGGGAGTTTCCATGGGACCCTGGCTGTTTTGTCGTAGGTCGGGCTGCCAACCGGCCGGGCCAAAAGTCTTTTTTGGGGTCCGGGCGTAAAGTCGTTGAAGTTCTGCCGAAAGTAATCTCCGATGGAGATCACCGCCGCACGGACCTCTTTCGCGTTCATCTTGCGGGAGCCCGCACCCATCCCCCCCGCCGCGCCGAGGTGCGAAAACGCTTCCAGCCAGTTTAACTGCATCCTTTTCCAGGCTTGCGGATCGGTGTAGGGAAGGATCTCCTCGAAAGCCCGGAAAATTTGCCTTCCCTCGGAGAGATATTTCTTGACGATTTTGGGATCCGTCGAAGAAACAACCTGGCCGAGTTTTGTGACAAGCAACCGGCTCACCGCCCGGGTGGCCGCCGCAAACACCTTCCGGCTTCCCTGGATTCGGATTTGAACGAAATCAGGCTCTTCATCTTTTTTAAGTTCGGGATGAACGATCTTCCGCGCTTCAGAGATGGCTTTCCGGAAAGCGGCCCCCTCTTCCGAAGATGTTCGCTCGATGCTCTTGGCGAGAACTTCCATGTCCCGCCATACCTGATCCCAATGAACCGGGTTCAGATTCAAGATGAACGTGGCCCGCCGGTAAGTCTCGGCCGCGGGATGGAGTTCCTCCGGCGGGACGATATCGGCTTCCACGCGGGAAGCCGGCGGCGAGAACATCACCACAAGGGACAAGAAGAGCGTAGCGGTACATCTTAAAAGCGATCTCATCGAAAATGGGGTGCGGTCCATGGCATCAACCTCTCATTTAAACGCATCTCACCCGCAGATTTATATGGATGAGACAATTTTGAAAAAGGATTTTTCCCGTTCTTTATAGATATCTTGAAATGCTTATGCTGGTTCCGTGTGAATTTCCAGCTCCTGAACATGGTTCAAAGCCTCTGCGAAAAGCATCTCGATGTGATGATCGTCAAGAGAGTAGTACACCATCCTTCCTTCCTTCCGGTATTTCACGAGATGCATGTTTCTCAAAACCCGAAGCTGGTGCGAGGCGGCGGACTGGCTGAGACCCAGAAGATTGGATAAATCGCAAACGCAAAGCTCTTCCTGGGCCAAGGCAAACAAAATTTTTGTCCTTGTCGGATCGCCAAGCACCTTGAAGGTCTCCGCCAAAGCGAAGAATATTTTCTCGGACTTCATCGTTTCCTGGACGGCCGACACCTTCGCCTCGTCCACAAATTTGCAATCGCAAAATTCCGCGCTGGCTTTCGGGCCAAGCTGCTCTTCTTCCGCGGCCAGTTTCATAGGTTATCCTTTATATATGAGCAGATATTCATATATACCTTAATTTCGGACCTAGGGCAATCCCGTCCATGGCGAATGGCGAATTCGCCTGGGATTCAGGCCTTTCGCCGCCGTGCGTTGAGGGTGTGCATGGCGAATTGATAATTTTAGCTTGAATTCTTGCCTTTCGTCGCCCTGCTCCCCAGGGAAGTCTCACGATGCACCATTGCCGCATCCCTTTACAGGGCGATTTATCGGGACCACCCGGAGGAAATATATGGACCAGATTTTTTTCTGGAAGAAACGCAATCCGGAAGAGAAGATGGGGGATTTCAGGGATTGTTATAGTGCCCATAGAGTCCATCAGGCGCTGAATCTGAATACGCCTGAGAAAGCCGCCGGGAAGAAGCTGCCACCCCAGGCGAATTGGAGAAATTTTGCACGGCTGTCACATTGTGGGGGACTACTTCAGACACCGATCGGCGCTTGATTCGGAATTCGCCATGCACACTGTTCCGAATATTTTCTTAGGTTGGATTCGGGAAACGCATTTCACTCCTCTCCCTCTCTCAAGAAATTCCCAATGTGCGCCGAGCGGCAGCAACGACCTGACCGGCCCCCAGGGCATAAGCTTCTTCCAGGGGTTCACTGAAAGGAACGGGTGCCGCGGGGGTTCCGACGCGCTCAATGGGCGCGTCCAGGTAGTCAAAAGCATCCTTTTGCAACAAGGCGGCGACCTCAGCGGCCACCCCACAGGATAGGTGCCCCTCATCGACAACCACCAAGCGGCCCGTTTTCCGTACCGACTCTAGAATGACCCCGGTGTCCATGGGAACGATGCTTCTCAGGTCGATGACCTCGGTCTGAATTCCGAGGGCGGCCAACTGTTCAGAGGCTTCCATCGCATGGTTCACCATAAAGGAGGTGGCCACAATGGTGACATCATCCCCTTTTTTCCGGATGGCTGCCTCACCGAAGGGAATTCGGTAGGGATCCTCCGGAACGAGCCCCCGTTGCGAGAAAAGCCATTTGTGGGCGATGAACATGACAGGACCGTCGTCATCAATCGCGCTAGAGAGAAGCCCCTTTGCATCGTGGGGAGTGGAGGGCATCACCACCTTGAAGCCGGGAACGTGTACAAAAAAGGCGTGCAAACTCTGGCTGTGCTGGGCTGCGGCTCCCCGGGTCACCCCAATGGCTACCATGAATACAACGGGCAGCTTGCCTTGACCCCCCATCATGAAATGAACTTTGGCCGCCTGATTGATCAGCTGGTCCATGGCCACCAAGGTGAAGTCAATGAATTTCAGCTCGACGATAGGACGAAGACCCGTCAGGGCCGCTCCGACGGCCGCTCCTGAAAACCCAGCCTCCGAAATGGGGGTATCGATGACCCGCTCAGGGCCAAACTCCTCGAAAAGACCCTGTGTCACCCCGAAGGTCCCACCGTAGAGTCCAATATCCTCACCCAAAATTATCACCGCCGGATCCGCCCGCATTGCCTCGCGCTTGGCTGCGATGAGCGCTTCCCGATAAGTCATCTCCACCGTCATGACGAACTTTCCTCGCTGTCCACATATACAAACTTGAGCACATCAGCGGCATCCGGCCAAGGACTCTTTTCCGCAAAGGCCACTGCGGATTCCATCTCCTCCTGGGCCTCGGAGCGGACACGCGCGAGAACATCCTTTGTGGCTGCCCCTTCCCTCAGAAGGAGACTTTCGGCTTGCATGATAGGGCATCGCTTCTGCCAGTCCTTTACCTCTTTGGCCGAACGGTACTTGGTGCCGCCGCTCGGATCCGACTCACCATGTCCCCGCCACCGGTAGGTTTTGCACTCGAGCAGAAATGGCCCTTTTCCGGCCCGTGCCCGAAGGATGGCCTCCTCCGCTGCCTCAAAAACTGCGCAGACGTCATTCCCGTCAACGACGGCGCCCGGTATCCCATAGGCAGAAGCCCGATCCGCCACGTGGGTAACCGCCATATGGCGAGATTGAGGGATGGAGAGTGCGTAGTGATTGTTCTCGCATACGAAAACGACGGGCATCTTCAGCACTGCCGCCAGATTGATCGCCTCGTGAAATGTTCCTTGATTGGCCGCGCCATCTCCAAAAAAGACCACAGAGATGCCTCCTCTCGCCCGAAAGCGCGCGGAAAGCGCCGCCCCCACGGCGATGGGAAGGCCCGCCCCTACAATGCCGTTTGCTCCCAAAATGCCCTTTTTGAGATCCCCCATGTGCATCGAACCACCCCGTCCACGGCAACAGCCATCTTCCCTGCCGAAGAGCTCCGCCATCATAGAGGGAGGGTCAAGCCCCTTCGCAATCAGATGGCCGTGGCCACGGTGGTTGCTAACAAGGTAATCCTCGTTTCCCAGATGTGTGCATACACCTGCTGCTACGGCTTCCTGGCCGATGGAGAGATGAACAAGCCCCCGGACTCGCCCAGCCATGTAAAGTTCCTTCAGCTTCTCCTCGAAGGCTCGAATCCGGACCATGCAGGTAAGGAGTTCAAGAAGGGGTATCTTTCCAGTTCGTGAAATCCTCGCCTTGGACCGCTTTCGCCTCCCCGGTGAAACGGAGGAAGAACCTGCACCAATGACCTTCCGTGCGGTCATATCTTTGGATCTCCAAAAGGATTAGGGTTTAACGAGGATTCCCAGTGCACCGTCCTCCCGTTTTTCGAATGTTTCAAACGCATTCTGGATTTGATCCAATTGAAATGATTTCGTGACCAGCGGTTTGGTTTTTACTTGGCCATTGGCGACGAGACTCACCGCTCCCGCGGCGGTATGGGGGCTTCCACGCATTCCAAAGACGGTCATTTCGTGCAAAGCGATGGTATCGGTGTCCAGGGGAACTCCGTCAGGTTGACTGGTGATGCCGATCAACGCGATACGCCCCCCCATTCGAGTGGCATCCGAGACAGTACGCATGGAATCCGCCTTGCCTGCACATTCGAAAACCACGTCCACTCCCTTCCCGCCGGTAAGTTCCAGGAGGCGCTGAGTGACATCATCCCGCGTGTAGTCGAACACCTCCGCCGCCCCCAACTTTTTGGCCACCTCCAGGCGCTTTCCGCGGCCGCTCATGAACACACGCCCTGCTCCCTTCAGCATGGCCACCTGGAGAACGAGCAGGCCCTGCACTCCTGACCCGAGGACGGCCACATCATCCCCGGCATAAACTCCTGCCCGCTCAACATAGTGGAGAGCCTGGGCCAGCACGTGGGCAACAGCCCCCTC
This sequence comes from bacterium, assembly GCA_027622355.1. Taxonomy (NCBI): domain Bacteria; species bacterium. The sequence continues at coordinate 17,847 of JAQBZT010000007.1, forward strand.
CTCGAAGCTCATGCTGGCCGGCATCTTGGTCATCCCCTCGGGGGGGCGGACGACATATTCGGCGAAGGCCCCGGGGTAGTTAAAGCCATACATCCGGAATCCTTTGGCCAGGTCACCGTGATGTTCACAAAGATGGTAGTTCCCCGTCCTGCACATCCGGCAACGGCCACACCCTCGGGAGGTCTCGCCCACGACCCGGTCTCCCGGGGAAAATTCCTCCACCTCATCTCCAACAGCCACGACCTCTCCCGACCACTCATGGCCGGGGATGTGCGGGAGGGTGGGGGACCAAACCGTCTTGTGAGTCCCACGGACGATTCGAATATCTGTTCCACAAAATCCGCAGGCACCCACACGGCAAAGGACCTCGCCCGGACCTACCTGAGGCACATCCACATCTTCCACCTGAAGTCGGCCCCACTCTCGCAGAACCGCGGCTTTCATACGGGTTGGGATCTTGGTTCCCATTGTCCAATTCTCCTTGAGAAATCAGGGGATCGGTCCTGCTTTTTTACTTGCGCTTTTGTGGTAGTTTGCTCGCCTCGGGGTCAACCCCAAGGAGTTTGGCCGCCGTCCCGCCGAACATGGCGGCCTTATCCTCCCGCCGAATAGGTGGGTATCCCCAATCACGACTGAGCTCTTCAGGCATTTCTAAATCCAAGATTGCCTGGACCATCTGCACGTGGCCCGTCCCGGGCCAATCCGTCCCCCAGATAAGACGGTCTCCCACCCCGAAGGCGAAAATTTCCCCGAGAAAGTGGCGGAGTTTGACCGGCCCCCACTGCATTAAGCCAAGTATGGAACTCATCCCGATATAGAGGTTCGGGTGCTTATAGGCCAGCATGTACATCTCTTGCTGAGCGGGAAATCCGAAATGGTAAGCGATAACCTTGAGATCCGGGAAAGCGCTGCACACATCATCCAAAAGAATGGGTTCGCAATATTTCGTCATCCCAATGCGAACCGTAAAACCGGTGTGGAAACAGACGGGAATCTGGAGCTCTTCGCATTTCGCATAAAAGGGGAACATTTGGGGATCGTTGAGGTACCCGTCCTCGGGAGAATACACTTTGGTGCATTTGAAGCCCATCTGGGTGTGAAGGTACTCCAACTCCCAAATAGCGTTGTCAATTCCCCGTTTCATATGAGGGCCCACGTTGGACTGGCCGATGAAGCGATTTGGGTATTTTTCCATGGCCTCGACGATGTGGTAGTTGGTGGAAAATGGAGCGGAGTTTTTCGTGGCATCGAAGAAGGATTCCCGAAGGATCGAGGCCATGTCCACTCCGGCCTCATCCATCGCAGCGATTAGATTCTCCGCGGACCAATCCATCCCCGGGTGTCCCCCCTCTTCCCCCGTTACCGGATTGGTCCATTTGGTTTTCCGGGCCATGACATGTGCGTAGTCGAGGCACTTCACATCCGGGAAATAATTCACATATTTCCGGTAATCCTGGGGCATGATGTGTGCTTCGATGTCGAGAATAAAATAATCGTCAGCACTTTCGGGAGCACCGGAACCCTGCGTGGCCATTCGAAATCCCTCCGGAGAAAGAGAGTAACGTCCAAGGGTCCAAATTCGAGGTTGGGCCTCAGGGACAAATTTTGGCTGTCAATGTAAAAGGAATATAATATCCCAATCTCCCGTTCATTGTCTTCTTACCCCAAGGACCTGTGCTCCGCAAAATCAGATCCCTCCGAAATTCAATGATTTTGGATTCCCATCAAAAACCCTTTCATTTCAACTTGATCGAGTTTTTAGATCAGACCAGGCCGGTTATCTGATGTCCCCCCTATTCCACCTCACGGCCCTTAGTGTCGTCCCAAATAAAATAATCACCATCTTGTGTGTTTCGTAAAGCTTGGCGGGCACCTCGCAACGAATCATGCCAACTCACCGTGTGCATGGCGAATCGACAATTTTCGCTGAAATTTCAGATATTTAGGAATTCAGTTGAATTTTTGGACAGGACGCGCTTGATTCGGAATCCGCCATGGACAAGCACAGGGATCGAATTTTTGCAGAGCACAAGGGTCAGGCGGCCGCCCTCTGGAGCACCCGCGCCCGGCACTGGCGGACGACGGGCGGAACGGCGCAGGCGACACCCGCCGCGAGGAGCGGCCAGCGGAAGTAGATGTCGAAAAAGATCAGGAAGAGGAAGCAACCGAAGAAAAGCATCCGCTCGTAGAAATAGAGGCGGTCGAGGAACCACCCCTGTACGCCCGCGGAGAACGCGACGAAACCGATGAGGGTCATCAGGGTGGCAAGGACGACCCGCGCCGGGTGATCCAGGGCAAGGAGAGAGGGCTGGTACATGAAGAGGAAGGGGACAACGAAGCCCACGATGGCGAAGCGGAGGGCCATGATAGAGGTCTGGAAATAGGACGCGCCGGCCAGCTTCGCCGCCACGAGAGAGGCGATGGCGACGGGCGGGGTGATGGCCGACAATATGGCGAAATAGAAGATGAACATGTGCGCGGCGACTTTGTCCCCACGGATGGCGAGGAAGTGCTTCATCCACTCCTCGCCGTAGATGGCGGTCAGCTCCGGCCCTATGAGCTTGATCAGGACAGGGCCGCCCAGGATGGCGAGGAGAACGTAGGCCGCCGTCGTGGGCATCCCCATCCCCAGGATGGCGCAGGCGACGGCGGTCAGCAGCAGCCCGACGAAGAAACCATCCAGCCCCAGGTACCCGATACACCCGCCTCCGGGGGCGAGCCCGATCAGGCAGATGTCCCGCGAGAGCGACTCGATGAGCAGGGCGAACTTGTTCCCCACCCCCGTGAACGAGAGCACTTGCACCACGATCTCGATACTGAGCAGCGTCACGCCGAACTCCGCGCCCTGCCGGCCCCCGGTGGCGAGCGCGCGGCGTAGATCGTCGAGCCAACCGGTGGCCCCCTCGGCTGCCCTCGTGTCCGGCCCGGTACGCCCTTCGCGCCGGGCACGCGCGAGGTAGAGGAGAGGGTTGCAGGATATGGCCGCCACCTCATCCAGCCGGGGCGGGGTTTCGTCGCCCGGTTCGCGCGGGGACGAGAAGGCGAGGATCGCCCGCTGAATCGCGGCGCCGACCGCGAAGAAAATGATGGCGTGATAGATGAACCCGAAAGGGTGGAGATAGTCCGCCGCTTCCTCGAACCCGGGCAGAATCGTGTAGAGGGCGCGCTGCACGCCGTACGCCGCTCCCCAAATGAGGAAGAAGATCCACGGCGACAGGGCGAAGGTCCGGACGCCGATCCCCCGCAGGCCCGACCACGCGGCCAGCACCGCCAGCACGACGCCCGCGCCCGCTACGCCGGAGGTCCAGCCGTACATGGCCCACAGAATGACGGCCGCCAGGGGATAGATGACGGGCCAGCCGCGCGCGATTTCGTGCCAGAGATCCCTGCCCGCGGGCAGCAGCCGCAGCGAGAGCACGCCCGCCCCGGTGCCCGCCACGCCCAGGATCGCCGCAGCGGCGGCGGCGTTTCCCGCCGTCAGGGGCAGGTCCAGGAAAAGGGGCCAGCCCATCCAGACGCCGGCCGCGTAGAGGACGGAATAGAGCACAACCGAGAAAGCCCAGAACATGATGGGGACGAAGACATACCCCTCGTCGGTGACGAAGCGGTCGCCCACCCGCATCGTCGCCAGAAAAGCCGCCGAGAACCGGTAGAACCATATGAGGATCATGGTGAAGATGGCCATCACGCCGGCGTAGACCGGCGTACGGCCTTCCATCAGGAAGTAGACGAGGAAGGCGAGGGGCACGAGGTAGAACCAGCCGGAGCGCAGCTCGGCGCGCCAGTCGGGGATCTCCTCCCGTGGCAAGGGCTTGATGTTCAGCTTCCCGGCGGCGAAGTGAATGTTGATGCCAACGATAATGAAGTAGAGGACAGCGGGAATGGCCGCATAGCCGATGAGGTGGACGTAGGGCACCTCGATCAGCTCGCTCATGATGAAGGCGCCCGCCCCCATGACGGGCGGCATGATCTGCCCACCGCTGCTGGCCGCCGCCTCCGCCGCCGCCGCGATGTGGGGGCTGAGCCCGATTCGCTTCATCAGGGGGATCGTGAAGGTCCCCGTCGTGACGACGTTGCCCGCGGCGCTGCCCGAGACCGTCCCCATCAACGCGCTCGAGCCCACCGCGGCGAGTCCCGCGCCCGCCCGCAGGCGCCCGAAGAGGCCGAGGGCGAAGTTCACGAAAAACTGCCCGGCGCCGGATTCGTGCAGGAACGCCCCCAGGATGAGGAACATCATAATGAAAGTGGCCGAGATGATGACCAGGAACCCGAACACGCCCCCGATGAAATCGGTGGAGAGCTTCCCGATCAGCTCGATCCAGCCGTGGCCTCCGTGGCCGAATGGTGGGTGGAAGAGATTCCCCCACAGCCCGTAGAGGACGGTGACGACAACGAGGATGGGAAGCGGCGGGCCGAAGCACCGCCGGGTAAGCTCGATCGCGACGGCAATCATGATGAAGCCCGAGCGGGTGTCGGTGAAGGTAGGGGCACCGACGCGGTTCGCCATGTCCCCGTAGGCGTAGAACACATACAGGCCGGCGCCGACCGCGAAGACCAGCATCCCCGTGTCCATGCCGACGTCAAGGCTGCGGGGGAACGGATGACCGGGATGCTCCTGGAAGATATCCTGCGCCCGCCGCCAGGCCCAGATCGCCGGGACCAGGAGGATGAGCAGGGGCCACAGGTAGAGAACGGTCCGCACGTCGTTCGACTGGTACGCCCACAGGCCCACCCGCCAGGCCGCCAGCAGCGCCGCCGCCACCATCACCGCGAGCGGAACCGCCGCCCGCCGGACGCCCTCCGCCGGCCGGTGGAACACCCCGAAGAGAAGCCACCCCGCCGGGACGGCGGAGGCGAGCAGAATCCACCAGCTCGTGGGCTGCTGCGCGCTCGCGGGCAGGGAGCTCCAGTTCGCGAACAGAAGCACCGCCGGGACAAAGCTCGCCGCCCAAAGCCCCATGGCTTTCCAGGCGCGCTCGCGGATGAACATCGCGGCCCAGGAGACGAACGGAAGGGCATAGGCCCACCAAAACTGCCCGTCCGCCCACTTCTCCTGGGGGCTGAACTCGTCCATCACGTAGAAGAAGAAGAAGGCCGCGATCAGGAGGCTGACAAAGTACATGCAAGCGAAGGGCCCCAGGCCGCCGAACTCGTCCCCGTACACCTCGGGCTTGGCCGCCGCCCCGCCAATCAGGATGATGCTGTAGGCGAACAGCAGGTGCATGTTCGGGTGCAGTTCGCCAGGCAGAGGAACCAAGTAGACCGCCGCGATGTGGTAGATGGCGGAGAGAACGGCGATTCCGCCGGCCAGGCAGGCGAAGGTCCGCACCAGCCTGGAGGTAGAGGCGCCGTCGCGTGCCGTCTCGGAGGACATTTCAGCTCCCTGAAAAAGGGCCGGACCACCCGCGGAAGAGCGGGCTCCCGGCCATAAACGGTGAAATCTTGCCTCTATCTTACCTACTCGGCAGCGGCCGTCAACTCGAATTTCCGCCGACGCGGGCCTCCCCTGGATTTTCCGCAGGCCGGCGGCAGGGCGCGAGGCCGGAGCGATTTGAATCCAGCGCCGGAAGGATGTAGCATTCGGGGCAAGCCTTTGAGAAAGGCCTTTTACATCCTGTTTCGAGCACTGGCGGAGGCGAGCCGGTTCCGCCGGCCCAGTCTCGTGGATCATCAACCCGCAGAAGGGGAAATTCCGATGAAACGGACAATTTATGCCATCTTGGCTGCGGCCCTCGCCCTCATCGTGGTGGCGGCAGTGGCCGAGGCACAGCAGAAGGTCCTGCTTGGGACGTCTCATCCCGGGGGCGCCACCTTCGAGATCGGAACGGCCATGAGCAAGGTGATCACCGACAACTCAGGGGGCAAATACGATGTGTCCGCCAGCATCACAGGCGGCTCCTCGGCCAACGTCCGCGTCCTCCAGAAGAAGGACGCCATGGGCCCGTTCCGCTTGGCGATGGCGACAAGCCCGGCTGTCTACTGGGGCCAGAACGGTATCACCCCCTTCCGCAAGAAACAGGACGTGCTGGCCCTCGTGGCGCTCTATCCGCTCACGACCGTCTACGCGACCCCGAAGTCTTCGGGCATCATGAAATGGGGCGACCTCGGCGGCAAGCGTTTCGTGGTCGGTGCCAAGGGCGGTTCGATCTACATCGTGACCCAGAACGCGCTTCGCCACAGCGGTCTGTTCAAAAAGGCGAAAAAGGAATTCTTTTCCAATCCCCAGAACGCGGCGGCGCTCAAAGACAAGCGGGTGGACGCAGGCTTCTTCATGCTGAATGCCAATGTGCCCGCCCCCGTTTACATGGATCTCGCCCGCACCCAGCAAGGGCAGCTCAACTTCTTCGGACCCGACGAGGCGACCATCAAGAAGCTCGAGAAGAGCGACCCCGGCGTGGTGCGCGACGTGGTTCCAGCCGGCTCCATCCCGGGGTGGGACAAGGATCTCGTGAGCTGGGGGCAAATGTGGACCCTCATGTCGAGTAGCCAGATGTCCAACGCCGTCGCCTACGAAATAGTGAAGCTGCTTATGGAGAACCACCAGCAGATCCAGAAGTACCACCCGATTGGCAAGGTGATTAAGCCGGAGAACGCCATGAAGGGCCTGTCGAAGATCAAGCTCCATCCCGGCGCGGTGCGCTACTGGAAAGAAAAGGGCAAGATGTAGCCTCCTCCCGGACGGGAGGAGCATGGTTTCTGGCCGGCGGCGGCGCGCCCAGACGGGCGCCCGCCGGCCAGCCGGTCTGTGGCGAACCAATAGTTTTGTCCTGAATCAGAGTTCTTTCTCACTTTGCTCCCAGGTGACAATCCTCCAAGCTCCTCGCTATGAAGAACTGTACTGATCCATCGAAACTTCACATTCAATTTTGACGCAGACCGGATGGCAAAAAACCGGCAATGGCGATTGATTCAATCCCGCGAGCCAGTGCGGCGGCGATGTAGTCTGGGAATTCATGAGGATGGAGAATCGATCCCGGAAACAAATCCGGCGCGGTGCCCTTACAAAAAAAAGTACGCTGAATGTTCTGTAAAAAGGCCTCGGGATCCTGCCGCTGGAAATGGATCAAACCATCGAATCAAGATCTGCGGACGGTGAAATCGCCTCCCATCTCAATATCGGCATTACGTCTCCGGTCATGTTCGTGAAAACATATGTTTGGGGAAAGAACCACACCTCCTTGGAATATTCCCAACTCCCTTATCGGGGTGACCGTTTCAAGTACAATGTAAAGCGGATTCTGGAGGAAAATAAAATTTTTCTTGGCGGTGGGTGCAGCCTGCCGTAAATTCCACCCCGAAAACATTTTTCATAATCCCCAGAGGCGAGACATTTCAACCAAAACGACATAAATTAGACGTGTAGGGCCAAATCGTCTATCGGCGCAAAAGAGAATTTCGTGTGCGGTCTTTGAAATGGTTCTTTCTTTTTTTCTCGCTGCACTCCTGGTGGGCACAGTCGGCTGCGAACTCTTCTCTGCCGATTTCCCGCCCCTTTACCGAGCGACTTGTCGGCATCATCCGGAGGGAATTTCTGAACCAGACTCTTTTGGGGAACAAACGTGATCTGAAAGAGAAGCTGGAGGATTTTAAGGGGCACCTCTAAAAACCTCCCCTATTTTATCTCTGAT
>JAQBZT010000008.1 GCA_027622355.1 bacterium
TGACGTTCTCGGCGATGGGCTCCTTCGAGATCACCGCCGACATGAAGGTGACCGACCCGCGGCCGCGCCCGGCCATCCCGGCCAGCGCCTTCTGGGTGAGGTAGAGGGGGTTCACGATCCGGTTTCGCAGGATGGTCTCCCAAAGCTCGGGACCCGTCTCGAAGAATTTGCCCGGGTAGCTCCTTCCCGCGTTGTTCACCAGAATGTCCAGCGGGCCGAAGCGTGATTCGGTCTCCTCCATCAATCGGTCCATGTCGTCCCGGCTTTCGAGATCCATCCGGATGCCGGTAATTTCGCCGGGGTTCCCTTCGAGGTCCTCGACCACCCGGCCCATCTTCTCCTCATTGCGGCCGGTGATGGCCACCCGGGCGCCGCCCTCGGTGAAGATGCGCGCGATCTCGAGCCCGATGCCGCTCGTTCCGCCGGTGACGATGGCGGTCTTGCCCTGCAGTTCGTAGTCCATCTGCCGCTCTCCTGTCGGGTTGGAAGTTTCAGCCATTGTACATCGCTTCTCGCGAAGAGGCAGGTCCTGTGGGAAAATCCGCCGTATCTGAAACGCACCGAACGGCCATTTTCCCGAAAGGAGATTCGAGATGGCGAAGACGATCGAACTCGTGCACTGGCCCGACGCCCCGGACGTGTGGACGCCCTACGCGCCGGTCATCCGCATCAAGGGGGGGACGATGATCTGCATGGCCGGGGTGACGGCGGCGCCGGTCTATCATCATCACCCGCACCGCCCCGAGGAATTCGACGCCCTGGTCCCCGACATGTACGAGCAGACCCGCGCCGCCCTCGAAAACCTCCGGCAGGGCCTCGCGGCGGTCGGGGGAAAGATGAGCGATATCGTCTTCACCACCCGCTACCTGACCGACATGAGCGATCAGAACGGGATGAGCCGCGCCTGCAAGGAGTACTACGGCGATCACCAGCCCTGCAGCACCACCGTCCAGGTCGTCCGGCTGGCCACCGACCCGCGCTGCCTGATCGAGATGAACGCCATCGCGATCGTGGATGAATAAAAGGAGAATTTAGGCCGCCCCCCGAGGCCACCTGCTCGATGACGGCGCCGTCCACCCCGGTCATGATGGTGTGGGGCGGGGGCTGCCCGGTGCGCCCGCCGGGGTGCGTGAAGGTCGTGGAGTTCAGGCCGCCGGGCGGGAGCGGCGCCTTTTTCCCCCGGAACCAGAAATCCGTGAAGGTTCCGCCCGCATCGATGCCCAGCCGGTACGTGGGATGTCTTGCCGGAGAAGATGGAAAAAAGGGAGAAAACCTTTGTCGGCGCGGAGTATACTGGGCAGGCCACAGGTTGAAAAAGGGTGAAATGACAATCTTGTCACTCCGGGGGGCCTCTGCTAGCATTTCCACTGTTTGGGGGACCGCCCGCATCCATTTGAAAAGCTGAAAATATCTTCTATGGCGCGCCAACCCAAAGATCCCGACGCCCAAATTCAGACCCTCGAAGGGGTGATGGAGAACGACCCCACCTCTGCGGCCTTTTTCCCGCTCGCCACGCTGGTTTCGGAAAAAGGGGATGAGCGGCGGGCCGAGTCGCTGCTGCGGAGCGGGCTGGAGAATCACCCCGCCTACGCCCCCGCCCGCGTCCTTCTCGCCGGTCTTCTCATCACGCAGGAGAAGACGGCCGAGGCAGTCGATCATCTGGAGATGGCTGTCCGGCTGACTCCCTGGAACCTGACGGCGCTTCGCCTCCTGGCCCAGTGCAGACGTCTCGCGGGGGACGAAGCAGGCGCCCGGCAGGCGCTCCGGGTGGCGGGAATGTTCGATCCCGACGATGAGGAAGCGCGCAGCCTCCTCGCGGAGGACGTCTCGGTCTCCTTGCTCTCCTCGGCGGAGGCGGGCGCATCCTCCGAGGGAAGCGTCCTCGATGTCGTGCCCACCCCCTCGCTGGCCGAGCTCTACCGCTCGCAGGGCCATGTCAAAAAAGCCCATGAGATTTACCGGAAGCTTCTCGAAGATGAGCCGGAGAACACCGAGTGGCTTGAGGCGGCCGGCTCGCTCAAGGATTTGATCGATCGCGGCGCCCTGGATGCCGACGTGCGTCCGCTAGCCGGAGCGGGAGAGGCAGGAGCATCCGACGATCTCGAAGACCTGTTCGGGGACGAAGAAGAGGCCACGGCCGAAGCGCCCTCCGGCGTGGAAGCATCCGCCGGAGACGATCTGGCCGGAGACGATCTGGAAGCCCCGGGGCTGGAAGACGAGCTGGACCTGGGACTGCTTGAGGGCGATGAATCGCCCGCCGCGTCCTTTTCGGGAGATGCCATTCTCGATGCGGGCGGGGGCGAGCTGGATCTTTCCGAGGACAATCTTTTCGATGAATTCGAAGAGATGGAGAGCGCCGCTTCCGCGCCGGAGGAAGGATGGAAAGCGCCCGCGGCCGGAGAAGCGCCCGCGGCGGCGCCCTCCGATGCGATCGAACTCGATGAGGTGTCGCTGGATCTGGAAGCGCTGGAAGAGGATTCGCTTGCCGATCTGATGGAGGCGGCTCCGGCGGAAGCGGCGGCTCCGGCGGAGGAAAAATCGCTTGCGGAAGCGGCGGGCGGGGAGATGGACCTGCTCTCCGGGGAATCTCCGCTGGGCGCGGATTTTTTCGAAGCGCTGGAAACCGGAGAGGCCCCGGCGGCGGCGCCCGCCGCGCCGGAGGGCGAAGTGCCCGGCACAGCGCCTCCGGAGGGGCTGGACTCCGGGGATGCGTTTTTGCTCGAGGAGATAGAGCTGGAGCCTGCCGGGGAGAGCGAAACGGCGCTCGAGCTGGAGGAGATTGCCGAGCTTTCCGCGGATGAGATCGCGCTCGAGGAAGAGTTGACGGAGATGGGGGCCGAGATGGCGATCGAGGCGATCGAGGTCCCGCCCGAAGTTCTCGCGATGGAAGCGGCGTTGGATTCGCTCGCAGAGATGGCACCGGCGGCGGCGGCCCCGCCGGACGCGGGCGAAAAAATGGAACTCGATCCGCTTCTGAGCGGCTTGGTTGGCCTCTTTCTGGAGGAGAAGGACTATGCGCGTGCGCTCGATCTTTTCCGAAAGGCAGAGGCGCTGGGATATGGGTCCGCGTCCCTGACGCTGAGAATTCAAGAGATTGAGGAAAATCTTCGCACTTCTTTGACGGGCGACTTGCAGGGAAGTTCGGGGGAGGATATGGGTGGGTCGGTTCCCTTCGGCGCGATTTCCTCCGGCGAGGTGATCGCGCGCCTGGAAGGCTGGCTGAAAAGTATCCGCCGCCGGAAAAGCAGGGTGCCCACCGGCGGGGAGTCTTCGTAGGCAGGACCGGATCATGGGGCGGTTCCGCTGAATTTATCCTTTTTTTCTGTCCTTTTTTCGAGAGAGTGCTATCTGATGGTCCAAGCGCAGGAGTCTTCATCGGCCGGGGAGGATGCGGCCCAGCGGAAAGAATTTGACGCCATGTCCCTCGAGGAATTGTGCGTCAACACCATTCGGACCCTTTCGATGGATGCCGTCCAGAAGGCGAACTCGGGCCATCCGGGCGCGCCCATGGCCCTCGCGCCGATCGCCTATCTTCTCTGGGCGAAGGTCATGCGCTACAACCCGAAGAACCCCGCCTGGTTCGACCGCGACCGCTTTGTTCTCTCCTGCGGCCATGCCTCGATGCTGCTGTATTCGGCTCTTTATCTCTCCGGCTACGATCTCTCGCTCGATGATCTCAAGGACTTCCGGCAGTGGGAGAGTAAGACGCCGGGCCATCCCGAGTACGGCCTCACCCCGGGGGTGGAGACCACCACCGGCCCGCTCGGCCAGGGGGTAATGAACGCCGTGGGGATGGCCATGGCCGAGGCCCACATGGCCGCCGTCTACAACCGCGAAGGCCACGAGATCGTCCACCACGACACCTATGCCATTTGCAGCGACGGCGATCTGATGGAGGGCGCCTCGCACGAGGCGGCTTCCCTGGCGGGCCATCTCGGCCTCGGAAAGCTGATCTGCATCTACGACGACAACAGGGTGACGATTGACGGCGGGACGGAGCTGGCCTTTTCCGACGATGCGGGCCGGCGCTTCGAGGGCTACGGCTGGCACGTGCAGAACCTGGGCGATCGGGCGAACGATCTTCCGGCGATGGAGAAGGCGCTGGAGGCGGCCCGGGCGGAGCGTGGAAAACCCTCGCTCGTCATTATCCGCTCGCACATCGGGTTCGGCTCCCCGAACAAGCAGGACACCGCGGACGCCCACGGCGCCCCGCTCGGCGAGGAGGAGGTGCGCCTCACCAAGCAGGCCCTCGGCTGGCCCGCGGATGAAACCTTCCTTGTGCCGGAGCGGGCGCTCTCCCACATGCGTGCGGCCCAGGCGCGCGGCACCCGGCTTGAAGAGGAGTGGGACGTGCGTTTCGCGGCCTACCGGAAGGCCCACCCCGATCTGGCGGCGCAGCTTGAGTTCGCACTGGCGGGCGATCTCCCCGCGGGCTGGGAGGAGGCGGTTCCCGTCTTCACTCCCGGCGACGGGGCGCTGGCCTCGCGGGCGGCCTCGGGGAAGGTGCTCAACGCGGTGGCCGAAAAGATCCCCTGGCTCATCGGCGGGAGCGCCGACCTCGCGCCCTCGAATAACTCGCTCCTCAAGTGCTCGGGCGATTTTGCGAAGAGTGCCTATGCGAACCGAAACCTTCGCTGGGGGGTGCGCGAGCACATCATGTGCGCGGCCAGCTCGGGGATCGCGCTCCACGGCGGCCTGCGTCCCTATTGCGCGACGTTCTTTGTCTTCACCGATTACGCCCGGCCCGCCATCCGGCTGGCGGCGCTGATGGGGTTGCCGGTGATCTATGTCATGACCCACGATTCCATCGGCCTTGGGGAGGATGGCCCCACCCACCAGCCGGTGGAGCATCTGGCGGCCCTCCGGGCGATTCCGAACCTGTGCGTCATCCGGCCCGCGGACGCGGGCGAGACGGCCTGCGCTTGGCGGGTGGCACTGAAGCGAAAATCAGGGCCGACGATGTTCGTGCTCTCCCGGCAGGGGTTGCCCACGCTCGACCGCGAGAAGGTGGCGGGGGCGGAGGGGCTTCGCCGCGGCGCCTACGTGCTCTCGGAGGCGGAGGGGAGCGCGCCCGATGTCATTCTGATCGGCAGCGGCTCGGAGGTCTCCCTTCTTCTTGAGGCGAAGGAGCGGCTTGCGGCAGAGGGCACGCGGGCGCGGGTGGTGAGCATGCCCTGCTGGGAGCTTTTCCGGGAGCAGGACGCCGCCTACCGCGAATCGGTACTCCCTGTCGGCGTCAAGGCGCGTCTGGGAGTTGAGGCGGGCGTCTCGCTCGGCTGGCACGAGTGGATAGGGGACGGGGGCGACTTCATCGGTATCGACCGCTTCGGCGCCAGCGCCCCCGCGAAGGAGAATTTCAAGCAATTCGGCTTTACGGCCGATAACGTTGCCGCGCGCGCCAAGCGTTTGGCCAGCAAATAAACGTCTCTGCCGCCGCTCTGATCTGCCCGCCCATTCGGTCTCCGCGCGATGATTCGTCTGGCCTCAGTCTGGAAACAATACGATGAGGGCGGCTTCGCCCTGCAGGGGGTGGAACTGCACATCCAGCGCGGCGAGTTCGTCTTCATCACCGGCCCGAGCGGGGCGGGAAAGACCACGCTCCTCTCCCTCCTCTACGGCGCGGAAATCGCCGACCGCGGCCAGGTCTCCATCGCTGGGCGGAACATCACCCACCTGCGGAGAAAGGATCTGCCCCACCTCCGCCGGGGAATCGGGGTGGTGTTCCAGGACTTCAAACTGCTCCCCGGGCGCTCGGTTTTCGACAACATCGCTTTCTGCCAGCGGGCCATCGGCGTCTCCGCCCGCGAGACGCGCCGCCGCGTCTACGCGGTGCTGAAGATGGTGGACCTGGCCGAGAAGCGCGAGCTGCTCCCGCGCTACCTCTCGGGCGGCGAGCAGCAGCGCGTCGCCATCGCACGGGCGCTTGTCAACCGTCCGCCCCTTCTCGTCGCGGACGAGCCGACCGGCAATCTCGACCCGGACATGGCCCGCGAGGTGATGGATGTTTTCTCCACCATCAACCAGCTGGCGACGACCGTTGTCGTCGCCACGCACGATCGAGGCCTGATCGAGTACGTGGGTGCCCGTGCCATTCATCTGGAGCACGGCCTTGTGGTAGGTGGGTGAGCCGTGATCCGCTGGGTTCAGACTTTTCCCTATTTCCTGAAGGAAGCCCTGAGCGGAATGCGCGAGAGCCGGGGAATTGCCTCGCTCGCGGTGGGGACCACGGTGGTCAGCCTGGTGTTTCTCGGCGCGCTCTGGGTGGTTCAGCTGAATCTCTCGGTCCTGATCGACAGCTGGAGCGAGCGCTTCCAGCTCACCATTTTCCTGACGGACGGCGTGACCGAGGATCAGCGTGCCGGCCTGCGCCGGAAGATTCTCGGGCAGAAGAGCGTCCTGAGAATCGAGGAGATCAGCCCGGCCCGGGCGGAGCAGGCATTCCGGCAGCGGCTGGGGCCGGATTCCTCCCTGCTCGATGGGCTTGAGGGCGTGGTGCTGCCGGCCTCGTTTCGGGTGATCCTGAAGCGCGAATCCCGGAAGGTGGCGGACATCGAACCGCTCCTCACCCAGGTGCGGGTGATGCCCGGCGTGGAACGGGCGCGCAACGATCTCGGCTGGCTCCGCAATCTCGAGGGCGTCATCCGGATTTTGCGCATCGCCACGCTCACGCTCTCGATTCTGCTGGGGGTCGGCGTGATGCTCATCATCGGCAACACGATCCGGCTCACCCTCTTTGCGCGCAGAGAGGAGATCGCCATCATGCATCTGGTCGGCGCGACCGATCTTTTTATCAGGACCCCGTACCTGACCGAGGGGATCCTCTGCGGCGCGCTGGGGGGGGTGATCTCCCACCTGATCTTGTGGAGCATTTTCCACGGGCTCTTCCGGCCGCTGGTGGAGAGCTACGCGGGCGGAGGATTTTCCATCCAATCGGGCGGCTGGCAGGTGGGCGTCTCGCTCATCGGGATCGGGGCGGCGCTCGGTTTTCTGGGGAGTTCCTTCTCGGTCGGGCATTTTCTTCGAAAGCGCAGGTGAGGCGGTGAGCGGGAGGAAAAGGCTCGGCGGCCGGCGCCCCCGAATCGGGCGGATTGTTGGCTTTGGCACGGTGGGAGTAGGATGGATGCGGGTGCTGGGCGCGCTGCTGGCGCTCTATGCGGCACCCCCCGGTGCGGCGTTGGCCCAGCGCGGGGAGTCGCTCCGGTTGGAGAGCCTGAAGGGCCAAATCCGCCGGGAGGAGGATCGCTTTCAGCGCCTCGAGCAGCGGATCGCGGAGGAGCGGGACAGGGCCCGACAGAGTGAGCGGCAAGCCACTTCGCTCCTCCGGCAACTGGATTCGATCTCCGCGCGCCTGGCCGTTGAGGATGAGCGCTACCGCCTCTTCAGCAAGCGCCTGAGCGAGTCGGAAATCCGGCTCCGCATTTTGAACGGCCGCCGCACCCAGCTGGCGCAGAAGCAGCGGGAGCGAAAGGCCCAGCTCCGGCGCCGGATCCGGGCCATGTACATGGAGGGGCCCGTGGGCCCCGTCCGGCTCCTCATCAATGCCAGCTCGGTGTGGGACGCCCTGGAGCGGTGGTCGCTCCTCCGGCTGCTGGGGAGGCACGATGTCCGCCTGATCGAAAGCTACCGCCGCGAGGAAGCCCTCATCCAGGGGCTTGAGGATTTGTACCGCAAAGAAGTCATCCGCCAGTCGGAAATCCGGGCCGCGCAGGCAAAAGCGAAGCAGCGGATCGCGGTCATCTATACCCGCCGGACGGGCCAGTTGGCGCGACTTGCCAAAGACAAGGAGAAGCGCGAAAGTTTCATCCGGGAGCTGGCCGGGGCACGGGACGCTTTGCGTGATACAATCGTTTCCCTGATGCGCTCCCGGGAGATGCGGCAGGCGGGACGTGCCTCTCCCCTGGAGGAGATGCGGGGCCGGCTTCCGTGGCCGGTGGTGGAGCCGAAACCCGGCGCCCGGAAGCGGAGCGGCCGGGGGCTGCAGATTGAGGCTCCGAGCGGCGCCTCCATCCGGCCGGTGGCGGCGGGTGAGATTGTCTTCAGCGACTGGGTACGGGGCTACGGGCGGCTTGTCGTTTTGCGCCACCCGGGCGATTTCTATACCGTATATGGAGGAGCGGGCGAGGTATTCGTGGACAAAGGCGATCGGGTCAACCCGGCGACGATCATCGCCCGGGTGGGAACCACGGACGCGATGGGCCAGTCGGCGCTCTACTTTGAAATTCGGAAAGGCGCCATCCCGCTGGATCCGTTAAAATGGCTGATGGGGCGCCGCTAGAAGAGCAGTGTGCCGCGGTAGGTGCTGCCTTGGAGATTGGAGCGTGATGATACGACACGGCGTACGAAACGGTTGGGTGATGTGGATGCTGTCGGTTGCCGCGCTGGCAGTCGGTCTTGCGGTCAGCCCGATGGGCAGCCCGTCGGCGCGCGAGTCTTCCTCCTACAAAGAACTTCAGATTTTCACGGAAGTCCTGAGCCTGATTGAGGAAAACTACGTCAACCAGGTCGAGAAGAAGAAGCTGGTCCGGGGCGCGATTGAGGGACTGCTGCGCACCCTCGATCCGCACACGAGTTATCTCTCCCCCGAGTTTTACAAGGAAATGCAGGTGGAGACTTCGGGGCAGTTTGGCGGCCTCGGAATTGAGATCACCATCCGCGACGGCATCCTGACCGTGGTGACGCCCATCGAGGACACACCGGCCTTCCGCGCCGGCGTGAAGGCCGGCGATCGGATCATGCAGGTGGAAGGCCGCACCACAAAGGACATGACCATCCAGGATGCGGTACGCATTCTCCGGGGCAAGCCGGGGACGGCCGTCACCCTCACGATTGCCCGGAAGGGCGAGAAACGTCTGCTCGACATCAAGGTCCAGCGCGAGGTCATCCGCGTCAAGAGCGTGCGCTCCCGTCTCCTGCCGGATGGGATCGGCTATATCCGCGTCCGCAGTTTCCAGGGAAGCACGGGTGATGAAGTGCGCAAGGCGCTGGGCGGATTCTTGAAGAAGGGCGCCCGCGGGCTTGTGCTCGATCTGCGGAACAATCCCGGCGGCCTTCTTTCGCAGGCGGTGGCCGTTTCGGATATTTTCCTCGAGCCCGGAAAGCTCATCGTCTATACCCAGGGAAGACTCGAGAGCAATTATCACCGCTTCACCTCGACGGAAAAGGCGAGTGGCTTCAAGATTCCGATCGCCGTTCTCGTGAACGCGGGAAGTGCCAGCGCCTCGGAGATCGTCGCCGGCGCCTTCCAGGATCTCGGCCGCGCCACCGTCATCGGGGAGCGCTCCTTCGGGAAGGGATCGGTCCAGACCATCGTCCCCCTCTCCGACGGCTCGGGACTGCGGCTCACCACGGCGCTGTATTACACCCCGAAGGGCCGGCTCATCCAGGGGAAGGGCATACAGCCCGATATCGTGGTTGCCGCAGAGCAGGCTCTTCCTCCGGGTGTGCATGTGATCCGCGAGCTGGACTTGCCGGGCCATCTTCCCAGCGAAGAAGAAAAGAACGGGAAGAAAAGCGGCGCGCCGAAAACGCCCCCCGCCCGCCGGGGGCTGCCCCAGGTGCCGGGCCAGGGACAAAAGGACATCCAGCTCGAGCGCGCGGTCCAGCATCTGAAGGCGATCCTGCAGGCGAAGGTCAAAACTGCCTCCTGAGGCGTTGCGGCGGCGCCCGCTTCCCCCGTGTGCTTTGAAGCCCGAACCGGACGGCCAGTTCCGCTCCGCGGGGCCTCCGCCCTGGAACGGCGTATTTGATGCCTGAGGAACAGTCCCCCGCATCCGAATCTGCCCCGCCGGACCCCCGGCTGGCGGGCAGGCGCCTTCTCGCGCTTCTCCTCGCGCTCATCTTGCTCTCGGGTTTGGCCCTGGTGGCCGTGCTGCCTACCGTCCGGGAGGGGGTCTTCCTCTGGTCGGGCTGGGCGGATCTCGAGCGGACGGCCTCGCGCTTTGACGCCGATCTCGATCGCCTGCTCGATGGCGCCGCCGGCCACCGAACAGCCAGCGAGCGGGTTACGCGGCGGGCGGGGCTCTCCAAATGGAACCTGCGGCGGGATCGCATCGAGTTCGACGTGTTTCCCGGAGCCGCGTTTCTCGCCCGGCTCAACGCCGCGGCGAAGGAGCGGGGGCTCTCTCTGCGGCGGCTCGGAGGGGCGGCGACCCCGTCCTCCGGAATGGTGGTCCTGGAGGCGCGGTATTTCACCACCACGACCCATGTTCTTCGCCTGCGTATTTTGGGAAGCGGGCGCGGGCCGATCGCCCGGGTCGCCTTTTTGATCGACGATGTGGGGCACAATGAGCACATGGCACGGCGGCTGATGGCGATCGGCATCCCCCTTTCGCTGGCCATTCTTCCCCACCTGCCGTATTCGAAGCGCATCGCTCTCGAGGCGCACTCCCGCGGCATGGAGGTGCTCCTCCATCTGCCGCTTGAGCCGTACGGGTTTCCCCGGCAGGATCCGGGCCCGGGCGGCCTCCTGCTGTCGCATCGCCCGGAGCAGTGGCAATCCCTGACGCGCGGCGCCCTCGACGCTGTCCCGGGGATCAGCGGCGTGAACAACCACATGGGCTCCCGGTTGACCGAGCGGGAGGACGCGATGGCGATCATTCTCGGCGAGGTGAAAAAGCGCGGACTTTATTTCATTGACAGCTACACCACGGGGAAATCGGTGGTCCCTCAGGTGGCGGACCGGCTCGGGGTGCGCACAGCGAAGCGGACCTTGTTTCTGGACAATGAGATTTCCGAGGAGAAAATTCTCGTGCAGATCGATCTGCTGATCGAGCGGGCGAAAGAAAACGGGAGCGCGATTGGGATCGCGCATCCTCACGAGGCGACCGTTCGGGCGCTGGAGGCGGCGCTGCCGCGCCTGCGCCGGGCCGGGGTGCGGCTGGTAAAGGCGGGCGCGCTGGTCCGCTGAAGAGAGAGGGTGGAGAGGTGTACGTGCTCGGGGTGGAGAGCAGTTGCGATGAGACCGCGGCGGCGGTGCTGCGCTTCGAAGGGGAGAGCGAAGCTGACGCCGGGCCCCGCGTTCTGTCGAGCATCGTGGCCTCCCAGGAGGATCTGCACAGCCGCTTCGGCGGCGTGGTGCCCGAGTTGGCCTCGCGCCGCCACGTGGAATGCATCGGGCCCGTTATTGAGGAGGCGCTCCGGGCGGCGCAGGTTCCGCTGGAGAAGATTGACGCCCTCGCCGTGACCCGCGGGCCGGGGCTGGTGATCGCCCTTTTGGTGGGCCTTTCGGCGGCCAAGGGCCTGGCGTGGGCACGGGGGCTGCCCCTGGTCGGCGTCCACCATCTCGAGGGGCATATCTTCTCGCTTTTTCTCGAAAGGGATGCGGCGAACGGGGATATGGAAGCGGCCGCATTCGGCGGCCCTCCGCCTTTTCCGCATCTTGCGTTCGTCATCTCGGGCGGCCACACCGATTTGTACCGGGTCGCGGCGGGGGGCGGCGCGGCCCATCTGGGGGGGACGCTCGACGATGCGGCGGGAGAGGCTTACGACAAGGTGGCGGCCTCGATGGGGCTGGGCTATCCCGGCGGGGCCGCCCTCGATCAATTGCACCGGGCCTTCATCGCGCGCGGCGGGACGGATGCGCCGGAGTTCCCCCGGCCTTTCCTTGAAGATCGACCCTATAGTTTCAGCTTTAGTGGATTGAAAACGGCTGTGTTAAACTATTTGCGCGAGGGAGGCTATTTGCGGAGCGACAAGACGCTTGCTCCTTGGGATCGCCCCCAGCCCATCCCGGAGGAGGTGCGGGAGCGGGTGGCCGCCGGTTTTCAGGAGGCCGCCGTAGAGGTGCTCGCCGCCAAGGTGGACGGGGCCGCCAAGGCCCTGGGGCTGGGCGCGGTGTCGGTGTGCGGCGGAGTGGCCGCGAACCGCTGTCTGCGGCATCGTTTGATGGCGCTTTCGGAGCGATCGGGCTGGACGCTTCATCTTCCCGCGCGGAAATATTGCACGGACAATGCCGCCATGATTGCCTGCGCGGGCGGTTACGCCCTTCTCCGCGAGGGGAGGGAGGCTTTCATGGATTATCTGGAGATGGACGCAGACCCCGCCTGGGAGTTGGGCGGCTAGCGGCGGGACATCGCCGGCACGGGATACGGGATTTCACATTCGCAAGGAGAGAGAGGATGCGCCCGGAAGAAGCGGGGCCGCCGGAGGTAGAGACGCTGCCGGAGCATTTGCCGCCGCCCCCGGCTGGCTTTGAGGTGCCGATCGACATTGCCGGGGTGCGGCTGAAGAACCGCCTCGTGATGGCCCCGATGGCAGGCTATACGAATCTGCCCTTCCGCCGGCTCGTGACCCGCTACGGGGCGGGGATGGTGGCCACCGAGATGGTGAGCAGCCAGGCGCTGGTGCGCCGTCACAAGAAGACCTTCGGTCTCATGCGGAACGAAGCGGCCGAGCGGCCGGTTTCGATCCAGATTTTCGGCGCCGACCCGGCCCAGATGGGCGAGGCCGCCGCCATCGTCGAGGGGGCGGGCGCCGACATCATCGATCTGAACTGCGGCTGCCCGGTGCGGAAGATCACGCGGAACCAGGCGGGCTCGGCTTTGTTGCAGTATCCCGAGCGCGCGGGCGAGGTGGTCGCGGCGATGGTGCGCGCCGTGCGCTGTCCGGTGACGGTGAAGATGCGCACCGGCTGGGACACCATCGGGCGCGATGATGCGGTGCGCTTCGCCCGCGCCGTGGAAGAAGCCGGCGCCGCCGCCATCACCGTGCACGGCAGAACCCGGCAGGCCATGTTCGGGGGGAGCGTCGACCTCGGCGCCATCGCCCGTATCAAGAAGGCGGTATCTATCCCCGTTTTCGGGAACGGGAGCATTCTCACGCCCTGGGATGCGATTCGGATGATCGGCGAGACCGGCGTGGATGGGCTCATGATCGGCCGCGGGGCGATCGGCAACCCGTGGATTTTCTCCCGCCTTCTTCACTGGCTCCGGACGGGGGTTTTGCCACCGCTCCCCGCCCTGGCGGAGAAGAAGGAGATCGTTCTCGATCATTTGGGGAGCATGCAGGAGATACTGGGAGAGCGCCTGGCGGTGTTCCATGCCCGGAAACACCTGGCCGCCTACACGAAGGGGATGGCGGGCGGCTCAAGCTTCCGCGATCGGGTGAACCGCCTGGAATCGGTCCGGAGTGTCGTGTCGGAGGTGGTGGATTTTTTCGATCGAACCATTGCTTCTACCGGCGGGTCTTTTCTTGAGAAGGGAGTGGAGAGTGATGCGGCTTAAGGGAAGAAGGGCGTTCGTGCTGGGCGGGGGCCGGGGCATTGGCCGTGCCATCGCGCTGGCCTTTGCGGCCGAGGGGGCGGATGTGGTCGTGGCGGCGCGGACAAAAAACGAAGTGGATGAAGTGGCCGCCGCCGTCGAAAAGGCCGGGGTGCGAAGCGCGGCGCTCATCTGCGATGTCGGCCGCGCGGCGGAGGTGGAGCACGCCGTGCGCGAGGCGGAAAGCCGGCTGGGAGAGATTGATATCCTCGTGGCGAACGCCGGGGTGCTCCACCACGCGCCCCTGGCGGAGCAGACCGACGCGATATGGGACGAGGCACTCCGCGTGAATCTGAGCAGCGTCTTCTGGGCCACGCGGGCGGCGATGCCGCGCATGGCGGCGCGGGGATGGGGCCGTGTCATCGCCATGAGCTCGGTCTCCGGCAAGGTGGGCGGCCGCAACCGCAGCGCCTACCACGCGACCAAGCACGGGGTGATCGGCTTTGTCCGATCGGTCGCTCTCGAGGTGGCCGATCGGGGGGTGACGGTGAATGCGATCTGCCCAGGGTTCGTGAACACGCGGATGATCACGGATAACAAAAAGGATTTCGCCGACTTTTCCGGGAAGAACCTGGGCGAGGACGAGACCATCCAGTCCTTCCGCACGGAGATTCCGATGGGCCGTTTTCTCGAGCCGGAAGAGGTGGCCCAGATGGCGGTCTATCTCGCCAGCGAGGACGCCCGGGGGATCACCGGCCAGGCGTTTACGATATCGTGCGGGTCGGTTCAGGCCTGAGGGACCGCGGCGCACGAAGTTCATTCGCGGTTGAGGTTCCATCCGTCCGTGAGGAGTTGGTGCGATGGCGAAGCGCCCCATCCGGCTCGGGCCCCAGGCGCCGAGGGGGAGGCGGGCCTCCGGGACGCCCAAGGCGCGCGGGGAGATAAAAGAACCCCCTCGCCGGCGCCCCCGGCCCGCCTCGGGCGCGCTCTCGAGAGGGGCCGCCCCTCCTCCCGCAGGCAGGGTGCGCGTCCGCCTCCGCGCCTTCTGGCGCCTTCTCCGGAACACGGCGGCCCTCGTCCTGGTGCTGGGGGTCGTGCTTTTTGTCGCGCTCTCCGCGGGCGGGCTGTACTACTACCGCCAGGTTGCCGGCGAGTTGCCCGACGTCTCCCTCCTGCGAAGCTACAAGCCCAGTCTCGTCACAAAGGTATACGACCGCAACGGCAAGCTCATGCGCGAGTTTTTCATCGAGCGCCGCTTCCTGATCCATTTCGAGGAAATCCCCAGCGTGGCCATCCAGGCCACCCTCGCCACCGAGGACGCACGCTTCGAGGAACATTCGGGGGTGGACCTGTTCGGCATCCTCCGTGCCGCCACTCGGAATTTCTTCGAGGGCTATATTGTCGAAGGCGGGAGCACCATCACCCAGCAGCTGGCCAAATCCTTCTTCCTCAGCTCGCGGCGGAGCCTGCGCCGCAAGCTGAGCGAGGCCATCCTCGCGGTTCGCATCGAGCGGCACTTCGAGAAAAGAGAAATCCTGAACCTCTATCTCAACCAGATCTATTACGGCCAGGGCGCCTACGGCATCGAGGCAGCGGCCCAGGTCTACTTCGGGAAAAAGGCCGCCCGGCTCACTCTGCCGGAAGCGGCCCTGCTGGCCGGGTTGCCGCGCGCCCCCTCCATCTACAATCCTTTCCGTTCGGTAAAGCTGGCCCGGAAGCGCCGCTCCCATGTCCTGCGCCGCATGCTCGAGGAGGGCTACATCAAGCCCGGCGAATACGCCGAGGCGGAACTCGCCCCGGTACAGCTCCATCGCCCCGAGTTACTTGCCGATGAGGCGAACTACGCGGTTGAGTACGTGCGCCGGCGCATCGAACGGCAGTACGGTTCCTCTGGCCTCTACCGGAGCGGGCTGCGCATCTACACCACCCTCGATGGCGCGATTCAGCGCGCGGCCGCCGAGGCCGTTCGCCGGGGAATCCTCAGTGTGGACCAGCGGCAGGGCTACCGGGGGCCGCTCGGCCGCGTTCCCGCCGGACAGAGCGAGACGGTGACGTGGAAAACGGTGGAAGGTTTTCTGGAGAAGGGAAGGGAGTGGCGCGAGATCCGCTCTGGGAAATGGGAACCGGCGGTGGTGCTCGGCGTCCGGCCGGGGACCCTGCAGCTTCGGCTGCGAACGGGGGCGGGCCTGCTGCGCATTCAGGATGCGCGCTGGGCCCGGCGCTTCAATCCCAAGATGGATGGACTGCAGGAGCGGCTGGAGAGTTTCCGGGGAATTTTCCGCAGGGGGGAGATCATCCTCGTGGAGCGGCTTTCCCCGGCGCGCGGCGGAAGCGTACCGGTCGCCCTGGTGCAGGCGCCGCAGGTGCAAGCGGCCACCGTTATCATCGAGCAGGAAACCGGCGCGATTCGGGCCATGGTGGGGGGGTATGACTACGAGCGGAGCGAATTCAACCGCGCGGTCCAGGCCGTCCGGCCGCCGGGTTCGGCCTTTAAGCCAGTCACCTACTCGGCCGCCATCAGCGAAGGATGGACGCCCTCGGACGTCATCGTGGATGCGCCGATTATCTATCCTGGCGACGGCTCCGAGAGGGACTGGAAGCCGACGAATTTCACGGAAAAGTTTTACGGGCCGACCACATTGTGGGAGGCGATCGTCCGTTCGCGGAACATCGTAACCGTGAAGCTCGCCGAGGCGATCGGAATGGACAAGGTGGTGGCGCGGGCGCGTCTTTTGGGCATCCGCTCGGCCCTGCAGCCCAACCTGGCGCTCTCGCTGGGCTCGAACGGAGTGACGCTTCTCGAGTTGACCTCGCTGTACGGGACCATCGCCAATCTGGGACGTCGCGTCGCCCCCCACATGATTCTTCGCGTCGAGGATGCGCAGGGGAGATCCCTCTGGGGTGTCTCGCCCGAGTCGAGGCAGACGATCAGGCCGGAGGAGGCCTATGTGATGCTGAACCTCCTGCAGGGGGTGGTCGCCTCGGGGACCGCCTCGCGCGTCCGGGCGCTGGGCCGGCCGCTGGCGGGCAAGACGGGGACGACGAACGATTATCAGGACGCGTGGTTTGTCGGCGTCTCACCCCGCTATTCGGCGGGCGTCTGGGTGGGGATGGACGACAAGACCAGCCTGGGGAAGAACGAGACCGGGGCGCGGGCCGCTCTGCCGATCTGGATGGAGATTATCGGCAAGATTTACGAGGGAAAGCCGGTGCGCGATTTCCGGCGCCCGGAGGGGGTGACGATGGTGTGGATCGACCGGAAATTCGGGTATCAAATCAGCCCCGGGGGGGAGAACGGGGTTTACCAGGCATTCATCGCCGGGACGGAGCCGCCCTTCCGGGGAGAGGTGGCGGATACCCCGCAGCGGCCCTCGCGGTTTTTCCGGGAAGACGCACGGCCGGGAGCTCCTCCCGCACGAGAAGAGTCCCCGGCGGGGAGATCGGGAAACTAGTTTTCAGCGCGATGGCGCCGGGCCGGCCGCCACGGGCGCGGGCGCTTCCCGCAGCGCCCGGTGCGGGGTGACCATCTGCAGGTGGCGAATGACCTTGCGGCGAACGGTCAGAACGAAGAGCTGGCGCTGCGCGTCTCCATCCGGGCCCATGTCGATGAGGCCCATCACGCCGTCGAATCCCTTGAGCCGGGAGATGAATTCGCGCATGAGCGATCGGGTGCTCGCCCCCTGGGCGAGGCCCTCGAAAAGAATGCTGGCGGTGTCGTAGCCTAGGGCGGCGAAGATGCCTGGATTCTGGCGGAAGCGGGCGACGAAATCGGCCACGCGCGGCTCCTCCGACTCGGGATGAAAGCCGTCCACGAAGACCGCCCTCTCGATGTAGTGCTCCCCGTAGCGGATGAGACTCGGATTGTTCCAGCCGTGCGCGCCCAACAGCTGGATGCGCTTCATGTTGTAGAAGGGAATCTGGGGCGCGATCAGCACCACCTTGTCGTGGTAGCCGGGGATGAAGATGGCCTCGAAGGGCAGTTCGAGTTCGTAGGGATCTTTCTTCGTCAGGCCGAGCGCTTTTTTCTTTCGCCTGATCTGCGCGTCGTCCAGCCCGCCCAGGATGCGCATCTGCTCGCCGAAGTCGTTCGCGGTGGGGGAGAAGGGAACGAGCTTCACGACTTTCCCGCCCAGAAGGTCAACGCTGTGGGTGAACTGCTCGGCCAGCTCTCTGCCGTCCTCGTTGTCGGGATACAGAACGGCGAATTTGCGAAGCCCCATTTCCTGGACGGCGTAGACGGCTGCGCCCTGGCTCTGCAGCCGGCTGGTGAGGGAGTTGCGGAACATCCATTCCCGCTCTCTTTTCATCTGCAGTTGGATGGCGAACGGGGTGATGAAGGGCGCTCGTTTTTCCGTGGAGATCGCCGCTGCCACCTCGGCCGACTGGGTGAAGAAGGGGCCGATCACAGCAACGACCTTTTCTTCCTCGATCAGATCTTTCGCCATCTCGGCGGTTCGCCCCGGATCCTGCACCGTGCTGCGGGTGTCGCGTACGGCCAGCTGCACGCGGAGATTCGGGTTTTTCAGCAGGGCGTCGCGAAGGGCCAGTTGAATCCCCTGGAGGACACGCTCACCGGCCGAAGCCGCTGGCCCGGACAGGGGCAGCAGAACGCCCACGCGCTCGCGGTTGATCTTCAGCTGGCCGGAGATTTCCTTTTCGAACGCCTCCACCCGCGCTTTGAGAGGATGGCTCGAGTAGTCATCGAGAAACCGGCGCGTGGCCGCGAGGGCGACCTGTGGTTTTTGCTTGTCCATGGCGCGGAGGGCGAGCGCGTAGCGCAGGATGGGTCCCGCGGGAAGAGCGCGGTAGCGGTCGGCCGCGAAAAGAAGCTGGTGCGATTCGACGCCCTTTCTCCCGATTGCAATGATGCGGTTTTGGATCAGGAATGCATCCGGCACGGCCTCATCGCTCGAGAGCGCATCGGCGTATGACAGGAGGGCGGCGAAAGGATCGCGGCGCGCCGCGTAGATCTCTCCCAGGGCGGCTTGGAGAATGGCCCGTTTCCTGTTGTTGGTCGCACGGCTGAGGCTGCTCCTGAGGGGGAGCCAGGCGTCGTCGTGTTTTCCGGCGGCCCGGAGGACAAGGCCCAGCCAGTATTCGCCCTCGTTGTAGAGGGGGGAGAGGGGGTATTCTTGGAGCAGCTTTTGAAGCCGGCGCGCTGCATCTGCGAAATTTTTCTCCCGGATGTCGTGGCGCGCCAGATCGAACAAGAGAGCGTCGGCGCGGTCGGCGTTTTCATTCTTCCGCAGCTCCGCCTCGAGTGCGGCCCGGGGGCGCGAAGGTGCGGCGGGTTCGGGGGCGTTCCATTTGGTGTCCGATGGAGCGGGCACAGTGCTCCGCCCCTGCGGACGGGGCAGCTGGGAGGAAAGGCGCAGGGAGGGAGATTTTTTCGGGAAAATCGCGGGCGCACGCTTTTTCTCCAGCGCTTTCTCCGCGCTCTTTTTCGCCGAAGGCGCGGAGCCCTTTGAGACAGGCAGGGTTTCGCAACCCGAGAGGGCGAATGCGGCGAGTGCGAAAAAGGTGAACAAGGCGCGGCGCATATTGAGAGATTTCATGGCATCAAGAGCAAAAGGCAGCACGTGGATTTCCTTCCTGGAGCAAGGTAGAAATTCTACTGGCGGGTGTCAAGGCAACGATGTCGGGGCGCTCGAGAAGCCGTTGCGCGGGCGGGGAGTGCGCGGTAGGCTCATCTGGCCACCGCCGGGGAGGATCGCCTGCCGATGAACAAGCCTTTTGCCGACCAGATGGCGCCGGAACCCTGGCCCCGGCCCTCAGAATTGCTTCAGGGGGCCCCAGGGAGCCCGCCGGAGCAGGCGGCAGAGGGCGGGGGAGAACGGCGGCTTTTTTCTTGGGACAGCCCCTGGCTGCCCTCCCTTCTTTTTGCGCTGACGCTGTTTACCACGCTCCTGGCGGGGGCGATGCAGCGCGGAGTTTCGCCGCAGGATGCGGCCCAGGCTCCCTCCCTCCTTCTCCGCGGCCTTCCCTTCGCCGGAACGCTGATGCTGATTCTCGGCGCCCATGAACTGGGCCATTATTTGGCCGGAAGGCGCTGGGGGGTGGCGGCGACGCTCCCCTTTTTC
Organism: bacterium; assembly: GCA_027622355.1. Lineage (NCBI taxonomy): Bacteria > bacterium. The sequence goes on from JAQBZT010000008.1 coordinate 19,277, forward strand.
ATCCCGGCCCCTACGCTCTTCGGCACCTTCGGCGCCCTCATTCGGATCCGGGGCTACATTCCGAACCGCAGGGCGCTGCTCGATCTGGCGGTGGCCGGGCCGCTGGCCGGGATGGCAGTGGCCGTTCCGGCGGTGGCGGTGGGATTGATGCTCTCCCGCATCGTGCCCCAGAAGGCCGCGATGGCGGGGGGCGGCCTCGGGCTGGGCACCTCCTGGCTCTTTGAGTGGATTTCCTGGCTGGCGCTGGGACCGGCAGGCCCGGGGAACGACGTGGTCCTCCACCCGGTGGCCTTCGCGGGCTGGTGCGGATTTCTGGTGACATCGCTGAATCTGATACCGGCGGGCCAACTCGATGGGGGCCACATCGTATATGCCTTGTTCGGAAGGTGGCACCGGCCGATCTCCCTGGGGGTGGGCTGTGTGCTGGCGGGGATGTCATACTGGTGGCCGGGGTGGCTCATCTGGGCCGCGGTGGCGCTTTTGCTCGGCAGGCGGCATCCGCCGCTCCTCGATGAGGGGGAAGATCTCGGCCCCGGCCGGCGCCTGTTGGGAATTGTCTGCCTGGCGCTACTGGTTTTAACCTTTACGCGAGTACCGTTGCTCTTGTTCTGATGGTTTTCATTCGCCCTTGAAGAGGCATCGTGTTTCGAAAACCCCGCACGCCACTGGCGCTCGATATCGGCTCCTTCGCGGTCAAGCTGGTGCAGCTTGAGCGGGGGAAGCAGGGCCTGACGCTGACGCGGCTCGGCATGGCCTCTCTCGCCCCGGGCGCGGTCGAGGACGGCACCATCAAGGATCATGAAGAGGTCCTGCGGGCGGTGGAGGAGCTGGTCTCGGCCGAGAAGATAAAGGCCAAGGAGGCGGTTGTCTCCCTCTCGGGAAACGCCGCCCTGGTGCGCACCCTCCACATTCCACGCATGTCGGGCCCGGCCCGCGAGGCGGCCATTGACGCGGAGGTGGCGCAGATCCTTCCGTTTCCACCGGAGGAGGCGCGCATCACCCGCCAGCGGCTGGGGAGGGTACTGATCCAGGGGGAGGAGATGGAGGAATTTCTTCTCGTGGCGGTAAAGCGCAAGCCCTTGAAAGATCTGGTGGAGCTGATGCGCCACATGCGCCTGGAGCCGAAGATCGTGGATGTGAATCTCCTCGCTCTCGAGAGCGCGGTCCATCTCTCGGGCGCCATCGCGCCGGATGAGGAGGACGCCATCGCCCTGGTGGACATTGGGGCCTCCGTCACGCTTGTCCACATCCTGCGGGGGAGGCGGACGCTGCTGACGCGCTTGATCCCCTACGGCGGAAACGCGGTGACCGAGAAGCTGGTGGAGGCCTTGGCCGTGAGCCGCACGGAGGCGGAGGAGATCAAGCAGGGGGTGCGGGCACCCTTGAGCCCGCGGAAGGCGGCCGAGTCCATCCGCGAGGAGGTGGAGCGGGTCGCCCTCGAGCTGGGCCGCACGTTCCAGCTCCTCTGGCATTCGAACCCGGATATCCGCGTGGGGCGCATCATCCTCAGCGGCGGCGGCGCCCAGCTGGACGGCCTGCCCGCTTTTCTGGGCGCTTCGCTGGACATCGGGGTGGACATCTCCCAGCCCTTTCAGCGGGTCGAGGTGCCCGAGGACAAATTTGATCCCGACTATGTCGAGCTTCTGTCCCCGATCGCCACGGTGGGCGCCGGGCTGGCGCACCGGGTGGTGGAGAGCGCGTGAAGAGCGTCTGCGTCCATCTGGGGGAGAGGGGCTACACCATCCGCATCGTGAGCGGCGCGCTCTCCCTTTTGGGAGAGACGGCCCGCGTACACTTTGCGGGCGGGCGCGCCCTCATCGTGAGCGACACGAACGTGGCCCCTCTCTTCGGCCCGAAGGCACTCGCCTCCCTCAAGCGGGCGGGCGTGGCGGCGGAGCTCTTCGCGGTTCCCGCCGGGGAGCGGAGCAAGAGCGATCGCCAGCTTGGCCGGATCTACGACCGCCTCGCGAGGATGCACATCGACCGCGGCTGCGGGATCGTCGCCCTGGGTGGTGGTGTGGTCGGCGATCTGGCGGGCTATGCGGCGGCCACCTATCTCCGGGGGCTTCCCTACATCCAGGTGCCGACCTCGCTTCTGGCCCAGGTGGACAGCGCGGTCGGGGGCAAGACAGCCATCGATCATCCGGCGGGGAAGAACCTCATCGGCGCCTTTTATCAGCCGGCCGCCGTTCTGAGCGACACCGCCGCGCTGAAGAAGCTGCCCGCGCGCGAGTTCCACGCGGGGTTCGCCGAGGTGGTGAAGCACGCCGCCATCGCCGACCGGCGGCTCTTCGCGTATCTCGAGAAGAACGCCGCCCGTCTGCTGCGCCGCGAGGCAGCGCCGCTCGCGCACGTGGTGGCGGTCAACTGCCGGATCAAGGCCCGCGTCGTCGAGGCGGACGAGCGCGAGTCGAATCTTCGCCAGATACTGAACTTCGGCCACACCCTCGGCCACGCGGTTGAGGCGGCGGCGGGCTACTCCAGGCGCTTGCTCCATGGGGAGGCCGTCGCCATCGGGATGGCGGCCGCCGCGCGCCTCTCCTTCCGGGAGGGGCGCTGCACGGAGGCGGAGGCTGCACGCCTGATCGATCTGCTGGCGCGGTTCGCCCTCCCGGTTTCCATGCGCCGCCCGCCGGCGGAGGCCGCCCTTCGCCGTCTCGTGGCGCGGGACAAGAAGAGCCACAGGGGGGAAGCCCAATTCGTCCTCATGGAAAAAATCGGCCGGGTCCGCACGGGCTGCGCGCTCTCCGGGAAGGGATGGCGCACCGCGCTGACGGGGTGAGGTGCCAGGCACGCGGCTGATTCGTTGACGCCCGAGCGGGGCTGGCCTACCATCTCGCCGCGATCCTGGGGTGTCTTTCGGCCCGGGGTGTTTTTCGAGAAGTGGCGAAGGAATGCTGCGAGGAGGGGAACGGTGCGCATTCTCCTTTTGAATGGGCCAAATCTGAATCTTCTGGGTACGCGGGAGCCGGAGGTGTACGGCCGGACCACCCTCGCCGAGCTCGAAGCCGCCCTCGCGGCCCATGCGGGGGAACAGGGCGTCGAACTCGATTGTTTCCAGTCGAACGTCGAGGGCGAACTGGTGAACGCGCTCCAGCGCGCCGGAGGGGCGATGCCCCCCAGCGCGGAGGGCCCCCCGCCGAGGGGAAAGTGCGCCGCCTGCATCTTCAACCCCGGCGGCTACACCCACACGAGCGTGGCGCTGCGCGATGCCATCTCTGGCCTCGAACTTCCGGTGTATGAAGTCCACATCTCCAACGTGCTCTCCCGCGAGGAGTTCCGGCACGTCTCGCTGATCGGCCCTGTCGCCGCGGGCTCTGTGATCGGCTTCGGCCTGCGCGGTTATTTTCTCGCCCTTCAGGCGGCCATCGATCGGCACGTCCGCGGGTTGGGGGATTTCCCGGCGGGAGTGACGCCGTGAAGGAACGCCTGGCTTTCCTCCGGCGGGCCATGCGGAAGAAAAACCTCAAGGCGCTGGCCGTCACCGGTATGCGCAACGTCCGCTATTTGACCGGTTTCACGGGAACGGCGGGCACTTGTCTCATCCTGCCCCGAGCGGCGGTTTTCGTGACCGATTTCCGCTACCGCTCGCAGGCGGCGCGCGAGGTCGCTCCGGCCTTCCGCCGGCTGGAGGGGCGCAGCGCATTTCTCGGGCTGATCGAAGAGGCCCGGAAGATGAAGGTGCGGAGCCTGGCCTTCGAGGCGGAGCATCTCACCTATGGCGCGTTCCGGCGGTTGGAGAAACTGGCCAAAGGGATTCGCCTCCGGCCGGTGGCGGAGCTTGTGGAGGGGCTCAGACTCCGCAAGGACGCCGCCGAGTTGCGCCGCCTTCGCCGGGGGGCGCGCATCAACAAAGAGGCGCTCGCGACGGCCGTGCGGCGGATGCGTCCCGGCGCCCGGGAGCGCGATGTGGCCCGGGCACTCGAGGATGCGATGTGCGACCTGGGTGCCTCGGGCGCAGCCTTCGATTCGATTGTGGCCTCGGGCCCGCGCGGGGCACTTCCCCACGGGGTGGCCTCCGTGCGGAAGCTGCGCCGCGGCGATCTGATCACGGTGGATTTCGGCGCGGTGTTCGAGGGCTACCATGCCGACACCACCCGCGTTTTTTCCCTCGGGCCGCCCTCGAAAAAGGGACGGATGATCTACGATATCGTTCTCGAGGCGCAGATGGCGGCCCTCGAGGCGGTGGGGCCGGGTGTGCGGTGCAGCGATGTGGACCGGGCCGCCCGGCGGATCATCGAGCGGGCCGGCTATGGAGATGCCTTCGGCCACGGCACCGGCCACGGCGTGGGCCTCGACATCCACGAGGGGCCGCGCCTGGGCCCCGGGGTGCGGGAAGTGCTCCTGCCCGGTATGGTGGTGACGGTCGAGCCGGGCATCTATCTTCCCGGCTGGAGCGGGGTGCGCATTGAGGACATGGTTCTCGTGACCGCGCGGGGCAAGGAGGTCTTGACCCGCGCGATTCCAAAGGATTTGATCGTTCTGTAGCCGGACATGCCGGATTTTGAACGGAGGGAAGCAGGCAGATGCCTTCGACGAGTGAGTTTCGCAACGGGTTCAAGATGGAGCTCGACGGAGAGCCTTACGCCATCGTCGAGTTCCAGCATGTGAAACCGGGCAAGGGTGGCGCGTTCGTCCGCACCAAGCTCAAGAACCTCAAAACGGGACGCGTGATCGAACGCACGTTCCGTTCGGGCGAGTCCGTGGCTGCGCCCGACCTGAACCAGCAGGAGATGCAGTATCTCTACCGCGACGGCGAGCAGTTCTGGTTCATGGACACGACCACCTTCGAGCAGACCTCCCTGCCGGTCGGGGCGCTCGGCGATGTGGTGAAGTGGTTGAAGGAAGAGACGATCGCCGAGGTGCTCTTTTTCAACGGCGAGGCCATCTCGGTCGAGATCCCCACTTTCGTCGAGCTGACCATCGCCAGGACCGAGCCGGGGGTGCGCGGCGACACCGCTACGGGTTCCACGAAGCAGGCCGAGCTGGAAACGGGCGTGACGGTCAACGTCCCGCTTTTTCTGAACGAGGGAGACGTGCTGAAGATCGACACCCGGTCCGGGGAGTACATCGAGCGGGTCCGGTCGGCCTAGAAGCGGGGCGAGAAGAATCTCGAAATCATCTCAATCGGAGATACAGTCGAAGGAGTGGTCAATGATTTATGAAATGCGCATCTACACGCTCGGCGTCGGGCAGGCAAACGAGTATTTCGAGCAGTTCGGCAAGTCGTTCGAGCAGCGGCAGAAGATGTCCCGCCTCATCGGGCTGTTTCGCGCCGAAATCGGCGATCTGAACCGTGTCATGCACATCTGGGAATATGAGAACGCGGGTGAGCGGGCGCGGATTCGGGCCGAGTCCATGACCAAGGATTTCTGGCCGCCCAGCACCGGCCATCTGGTCCAGCGGCAGGTCACCAAACTCATGACGACCCCCCCATTTCTTCCCGAGCCCCGGCTCGGCGAAATGGGCAATTTCTACGAGGTGCGCACCTACACCACCCAGTTCGGCAAGATGAAGAATGTGCTCGAAAAGTGGACAAATAGCTTGCCCGATCGGGAAAAGCTCTCGAAGGCGGCGGCGGTTTTCATCACCGAGTCGGGGGAGCTGAACCAGTTCATCCACATCTGGCCCTACCGGGACCTGAACCACCGCTGGGAGACGCGCGCCGAATCCGAGAAGTTGCCGAACTGGCCGCCGGGCTCGCGCCCCTTCCTGATGGCCCAGAACACAGAGATCTGGGTCCCGGCGCCCTATTCGCTGATGCGCTAGCGGATCCAGGTCAGGTAAAAGGCCGCGATGGCGAGCTCCCAGCAGTAGTAGGCGAATCCCCTCAGCT
>JAQBZT010000009.1 GCA_027622355.1 bacterium
CTCCACATGAGCCCGCCGCCCAAGTTGGTGCAGGAGTGGGTGGGCCAGCGCGAGGTGCTGCGCCAGGTCCAGGCCTGCTGGTTGAAGGTGGCGGATGCGGACATGCCGCTTTCGCCGCGCATCACCGGGCCGCCCGGGATCGGGAAGACCTCGCTCGCCACCGCCGCCGCCAAAGAGCGGGGGCAGGAGCTCTACATCTTCCAGTGCACGGCCGACACCCGGCCGGAGGATCTGCTGGTCACGCCGGTCCTCGCCGAGTCGGGGAAGATTGCCTATCACGCCTCCTCCCTCGTCACCGCCATGATCCGCGGGGGCATCTGCGTTCTCGATGAGGGAAACCGCATGAGCGAGAAGAGCTGGGCCTCGCTCGCCCCGCTGCTCGATCACCGCCGCTATGTCGAGTCCATCGTCGCGGGCATCACCATCCCGGCCCATGCGGAGTTCCGCTGCTGCGTCACGATGAACGAGGACGCCTCGACCTACGAGGTGCCCGACTACATCCTCTCTCGCCTCCAGCCGACGCTGGCGGTCGAATTTCCCGATCGCGGCGATGAGCTCGCCATCCTGAAGTACCATCTTCCCTTCGCGGGCGAGGAGATGCTCGCGCTCACCGTGGATTTTCTCCAGGAGGCCCACGCCCTCGATCTGGAGTACGCCCCGCGCGACGGCATCCATATTTTGCAGTACGCCCTCAAGCGGCTCGCGCAGGACGCCGAACATCCCCTTTCGCAGGATGATGCTTGGCGGGAGTCGCTTCTCAAGGTGCTCGGCGAGGAGGCGCTCGATCTGAAATCGCAGGCCCAGCGCCGCCGCCGCGCCCTGGGGGACGACATCCCGCCGATCGATTTCGGGGATTTTTTCTTCGGCGGGGACAGCCCGCTTCGCCCCGACCGGGGAGACGCCTGAGCGCGCCATGGCCGAAGACGCCGGCGGAAAGGGCAGCGCCCGCGAGCAGGTCCTCCGCCTCTCTCCCAAAATCACGATCCTTCCCGTCATCCACGGCTCCGGGGATTTCGCCCAGGAGGTCCGCGAGCGCATCCTGCGGCTCGAGCCCGACTGCCTGGCGGTGCCGCTTCCTCCCTCGTTCCAGGAGCTGGTCGAAGCCGGTGTGGATCAGCTGCCCCGCCTGAGCTTTGTGGCCGCCGAGGAGCCTTCCCTCGATGCGGGATCGGGCTACGCGGAAGAGGAGGAGGAATATTCCGATCCTTCGGCCGAGCCGTGGGAGGACATCTCGGGCGATCTGCCGGAGGGCGATCTGCCGGAAGAAGAGACAGGGGATGCGCCGGATGATGTGCTCGATGGTGATACGGCGGCGGATCTGCCCTCTTGCAACTATGTGCCCATCGAGCCCTGCCAGCCGGTCATCGCCGCCCTGCGCGTCGCGATGGGGGAGCGCATCGCCCGGGCGTTCATCGATCGGGAGGTGCCCCATTTTTATCCCGAAGAGACCGCGCTTCCCGATCCCTATGCCCTGAAGGAGGTCTCCCTCGAAGCCTTCGCGGCGGCGCTTCTCACCCGCGCGACGATGCCGCTTCCGGGCGGCCAGCGCGATCTGCGCATCCGCACCATGGCGCACCGGCTCCGCGCGCTCGAGGCCGACTTCGAAAACATCGTCTTCGTCTGCGCCGCCCTCGACTGGCCCTGGGTGCGGAAGGCCTACCGGGAGGAACCCCCTCCCGAGGCGGAGGAGACGTTCTACGCCCCCTTGCGGCGATACGATGTGGCGGCGGAAACGGCCGCGTTTCTCATTCAAGAAATTCCCTATATCGCCTATCTGTATGAGAAGCGGCGCGAGGAGCTTCGGGGCGATCGGCATCTCTCGATCGACGGGGTGAAGGAACTGCTCCTCGAGGCGCGCGCGGCGTGGCTCTCCGAGAACGCCCCGGCCTACAACTGGCTCACCCCCCAGCGGCTTCAGGTGTTTCTGCAGTACGTGCGGAACCTCACGCTCCAGGCGGGAAGGCTCACCCCGGATCTTTTCACCCTCGTCCTGGCCGCCAAGCAGGTGGGAGGCGACGAGTTCGCCGTCAGCCTGGCCGACACCGCCCGCCGGTATCCCCTCCAGGAAGAAGGAGCGGGGGGAGAAGGGGTGCGCCTCGGGATCGAGATGGCCGAGTTCCCGGACGGCGGGGTCGCCCGCATGAAGAACCGCCTCGGCGGCCAGCAGCTCATCTGGCGGAGCATCTCCCTCAAGCCGAAGCCCAAGCCTTTGCAGAAAAAGGAATGGGCCCAGCGCTGGAATCCCTACGGGATTTGCTCCTGGCCGCCGGAGGACACTCGCATCGAGAGCTTCCACACCCATGTGCGCGAGCAGGCCAGGGCCCTCCTCGGGCAGGACCTCGCCCGGAGCGAGAAGTTCACCACCTCGATCAAGGACGGCCTCGACATGCGCGAGACGCTGCGCAATTTTCACACCGGCGATCTCTACGTGAAGGAGATACCGCCCGCGCGCGGCGCGATCGAGGTGGTGGTGTTTCTTTTCGACACCCCCGCCGATCCGGAAAAGTACGCCTGGCGGACGATGTGGTACGCCGAGCACGAGGAAGAATCCACCCTCTGCATGTACGCCACCCCCTTCGAGGAGAATCTCGTCGGGCCGGGGGTGGCGGAGTCAACCTACGGCGGGGCGTTTTTCGTCTTTCCGCCGCGCTTGATCGCGGACGTGTGGACGGACCCGCGCTTCGCCTTCGCCCAGACGCTCGAGGAGCGGCTCATCGCGGGCGCCTGCTTTCACTCGCAGGAGCGCTTCGTCGCCCTCGTCTCGCCGTCGCCCCCGCTGCCGAGATGGCGCCAGATCGCCCGGATGACGAAAAAGCACCTCATCCACATCCCGCTCGGGCGATTCTCCAGAGACACCCTCGAGCGTAGCCGCCGCTTCCACGTCCTCAACGGGAGGGAGGTGCGCTCCTACGCCGCGCGGTTTATAAGGGAGATGTGAGGGGGAGCAGGCAGAATGGCAAAAATTGCCGAAACATATATTCATCTTGATCTAGATGCAACTGAGGTGCCTTCTGGGCAGATCAAAGAGTTTTTATCTGAAGTGGCTACGGCAACTGCGAAGGAAATATTTTTTCAGAACGTAAGCATAGAAATAGAGCAAGAAGAAGGTTCGTGGAAAGTCAGAGTGTTCGTGGTAGGGGCGATTATTTTTACTTTCGTAGTTAATTATGGATCGTTTCGTTCGGGAGTTGATTACATTATTCGAGATGCCCGAGCCTTTTCCGAAATTGTGATAGATAGGTTTGTCCAAGAAAGGCCCATAGAATCCGAAGCTATTCTCAGGACGGAGAGGAGGCTCGGATTGCCAGGAAAAATGCACAGACTATTTAGGCAAATCGACAGAATTAAGGCGCATGCCAATTCTTATAATGACGAGCATCTCTCCCAAGAGGTTGCACAAATTAAAAAAGAGATAGATACGATAGCTGTTCAATTAGCTGCTGATCCAAATGATCGAGATGCCTTGGAAAATTTCCTTGGGCCGGAGCTTCGGGAGGAGTTGAACAATTTGAAGAGTGCTTTGGAGAGCAGGATGCTTTTCTTTAGTCCGTATGGGCAAGCAATTCTTCGTAGTGGTGAGTCTCTGCCGCCAGATTGGACCTCTGTAACAGATATGGGCGTCTTGCCCTCGGGCAAACCTGATCTTCATATCAATCTTGAATCGGGTAGTATCCCTCATCCGAATCCCAGGCTGGTTTATCGGCGGGAGGAAGATGAGATCGAGATGTTTATAGAAGAGATAAGGAGAAATTGTGCTCCTTGATCGAAAGGGAACCGACGTGGATTACCGCCGAGACATCGAACTATGATCTCGGTTGTCAGTATCAACTACAAGTGACTAGCCGCCCGCTCGATCCTGCCCGCGAAAGCGAATTTTTCGGAAAATGGCGAAAAAATCCAGGAAAGCGAAGAAAAAACCGCAAGGGAAAAGACAGGTGTCCCCTATTTTCCTGAACCGGAAGGCCCCGAAGTGGGGGGTTTTCACCGTCCAGGCGATGAAGGAGGGCCGGGAATTCCTCCATGCGGGCCGGTATCCGGAGGCGGAAGAAGTTTTCCGGCGGATCGTGGAAGAGCACCCCGGGCATCCCCAGGCGCTGAATCTGCTGGGCCTGACGATGCACTATCTGGACGATAACGCCGGCGCCATCGCCTGCATGAAAAAATCCATCGAGATTGACGCTTCCATCGCCGGCTTTTACATCAACCTGGGCTTTCCTTATCTGGCGCTGCTGGATTGGGGCGAGGCGGCGTCGTGCTTCGAAAAAGCGGTGCGCCTCAAGGGGGACTCTCCCGCGGCGCTCAGCAACCTGGCGCTGGCCTTGTGGCGGATGGGGAAGGTGGATGAGGCGTGGCCGTATTGCCAGAAGGCGCTGGAGATAGAGCCCGGCCGGGTGGATTCGCTTTGCCTTTTCGGGAACCTGCTTTGCGAGAAGCTGAATTTCGCGGAGGCGGAGAAATATTACGCGGAGACCCTGCGGCGAAGTCCGGGACATGAAGAGGCCTTGAAGGGATATGCCGAGGTGTTGATGTGGACCATAAAAGAATCCTACGACCCGGCGATCGGTCAGGTACTCTTGGATTGTTTCAAGTTGAATGTCGTGGCCCCGGATTATCTCGCGCGCCCCATGGCGAAACAGTTGCGGGGCAAGCACCGCCTGGACGAGAGGCTGGAGGAAATTTGCGCAGACGTTTCCCCCCATCTCCGCGCGCTGGCCTCGGATGAAATGCTTGTGCTCTATCTGGAGAAGGCGCAAAACATCGATGGCGGGATCGAGATTCTCCTGACCGCGATCCGCCGCGCTTTTTTGAATTCGGCGCCCGGGGACTGGCCGGACTTCGGGGCGGAGATGCGCCTCGCGCGCGCCCTTTCGAAGCAGTGTTTCATGAACGAGTATGTGTTCTTGACGGAGGCCGAGGAGGAGGAGCGCCTGAGCGCGCTTCGGGAGCATGTCGGGCGCCGGGTGGAAGCCGGGGAAGCCCCCTCGCCGGAGCTGGAGCACGGCCTTTTGATCCTGAGCATGTATGCGCCGCTCTACCGGCTGCCTGACGCCGAAAAGATCGGCGCGTTCCCTCTGGAGGATTGGTCTCTCCCGCTTCACGATCTCATCTCGCGGCAGCTCCACGAGCCGCTGAAAGAGGAGGCGCTCAAGGCCGGGCTCGAGCGGATCGGCGAGATAGAAGATTCCGTTTCCAGGGCGGTGCAGGCGCAATACGAGGAAAACCCGTATCCGCGCTGGACAACCGTTCCGCAATTGCACACCGTCCGGCTGGACGCTTTTTTCCGGGAAAATTTCCCCCACTTTTCGCCGCCCTCCTTTTTGGAGGGTTCCTTTGAGGTTCTCGTTCCGGGCTGCGGAACCCGGCAACCGATCGAGGCCGCGATGAAATATGCAAAAGGGAATGTGCTGGCCGTCGATCTCAGCCAGAGCAGCCTCGCCCATGCCCGGCGCGTGGCGGAGGCGGCCGGCATTCAAAACCTCCGGTTTGCCCAGGGGGATGTGATGAATCTCGCGAGCCTGGATCAGAAGTTTCAGGTTATCGAGTGCACGGGGGTTCTGCATCACATGGAAGATCCGCTGGCGGGTTGGCGGGTGTTGACGGATCTTTTGGTGGACGGCGGGATGATGCAGATCGGCCTCTACAGCGAGACGGCCCGCAGGCCTGTTGTGCAGGCCCGGGAAAAAATCCGGGCGCGGGACATGGAGCCGACCCAAGAGAACATCCGGAAATTCCGGCGGGAGATCATCGCGGGCGGGGAGCAGGCGGGAGAGTTGTCGAATCTCCTGAATTCCCGCGATTTTTTCTCCATGAGCGGTTGCCGCGACTTTCTCTTTCACGTCCAGGAGCGCCGGTTCACCATTCCGCAGATTCGCGAAGCGCTGGACAATCTCGGGCTCCGGTTTGTCGGCTTTATCTTCATGAATCCATGGGTGAAGGTGGCGTATGGAAAGGAATTTCCCGGCGATCCGCACATGACAGATTTGGCGTGCTGGGAGGCGTTTGAGGAGAAAGAACCTTACGCCTTCGCGGCGATGTATGATTTTCTGTGCGTGAAGGAGGGCGGATGAGCGACGCGAAAAAAGGCGAAGAGCTGATCGAGCGGATGCGCGCGGCGCGGGGCTTCATGTTCCCGGGCTTCGAGCATCTGTGCCGGGAGGACCCCGAACTCGTCGAGCGCTACGAGGCGCTCAAGGACCACATCATGCAAAAGAAGGGGGCGTTCCCGGAAAAATACAAGGAACTCTTCATCTCTCTCGCCATCACCGTGCGCGATCCCTCCGCGAAGGAGGGGATTCGCAGCCACGTGCGGCGCGCGCTCCAGCTCGGCGCGACGCCCGCCGAGGTGCTCGAGACTTTCGAGTCGGCGCTGGCCCCCTGCGGGATGATGGTCCTCCTGGCGGGTTGTACGGCGCTCAAGGAAGTGCTTGATGAGGGGGACTGATCTCCGCCGGGGCGCCGCCGGAGCCCATATGCCCATGGATGAAGCGGATCGATTATAATGCGCACCGAAACGGTGAACACCATTTGAGGGGGAAACGAAAATGACGGTTCAAGAACTGCTGGAGAAGTTCCCGGAAATTCCCGAGGATTTGCACGGTGAGCCTGTCCTCGCCCGGTTCGCCGGGGCGTTCGCGGAGCAGCTGCGCATCGCCCAAAAGCCCTCGGCCTGCTCCACCGGCTACGATCCGGGGAATCATTTTTACATGAAGCTGGTCAATCCGATGGCCATCTACCGCCTGGGCCTGATGAAGCGCGAGATGGTGCTCCAGAAGCTGGAGGCGCTCCTCGATCAATTTGCCGCCGATCCCTCGAAACTCATCCCGGAAGATGTGGTCGCCTCGGAGATCAGGGGCCCCGGCTGTGAGTAGCTCTTAAGGCAAAGTCATGCCCGAGTCTCCCGGTATCCCGCGGCGGATTCTCGTCGCCATCGGCGGCAACGCCACCTATCCGGCCGGAATCAAGGGCACGGCCGAGGAGCAGGCCGCGGTCGCCGCGGCGACGGGCCGCGCCCTCCTTCCCTTGATGTGCCTGGACAACGAACTGATCATCACCCACGGCAACGGGCCGGTGGTCGGGCGCATCCTGATGCGGATGATCGCCAGCCGCGCGCTTGCGACCCCCATGCCGCTCGATATCTGCGTCGCCCACAGCCAGGGCGGCATCGCCTACCTCCTCATGCAGGCGTTCGAGAATGCCCTTCGCGATGATGGAAATCCGCGCCATGTGGTCTGCCTGCTCACCCAGGTGGAGGTGGACCCGGAAGATCCGGCTTTTCAAAATCCGACGAAGCCCATCGGCCAGTTTTATTCGGAGGAAGAAGCCAAGGGGATCGAAAAGGACCTCGGCTGGAAGATGAAAGAGGATGCGGGCCGGGGGTGGCGCCACGTCGTGCCCTCTCCCCGGCCCCGGCACATCGTGGACATCTCCCTGATCCGGGCGATCGCCGAGCGGGGCGCCGTGGTGATCGCCGGCGGCGGCGGCGGCATCCCCGTCGTGCGGGATGCGAAAGGCCTCCGGCACGGGGTCGAGGCGGTGATCGACAAGGATCTGACCTCGGCCCTCATGGCGAACGTGCTCGGCATCGACACGATGGTGATCCTGACGGCGGTTCACCGCGTCGCCATCCACTTCGGAAGGCCGGAGGAAACCGGCCTGGAACACGTCACGCTGCCGGAGATGAAAAAATACCGCGCGGCGGGCCACTTTCCGCCGGGGAGCATGGGGCCCAAGATCGAGGCCGCTATCCAGTTTTTAGAAAACGGCGGAAAGCGCGTCGTCATCGGCCATCTGGAAGAGGCGCTCCCCGCCCTCCGGGGGGAGACGGGGACCACGATCACCCTCGGCTGAACGATGCCCGCCCGCTCCGCTTCCGTGGGAAAACCCGTGAATTCCGCATTCGAATTTCAGGTAGAAGAACTTGGAAGCGCGGCGGCCGCTGCGCTGGCGGCGGCCCCCGGGGGCGAGGTGATCGCCGTTTTCCGGCGGAGCTTTTACGTCAAAGGCGCCGGCGGCGGACTGGTTTGCATCGGGCCGCCCGGAATCGGGGCGGGGCCGCTCAACGCCATCTGCGAGCTGCCCGAAGGGCTGGACTGGGAGGCGAGCGGTCTCCATGCGGGGGATTCCGTGTCGATCGCGGAAGAAAATCTCACGGTGGGAGGCCGTTTCTCTTTCGGCTTGAAAAATATGGCGCGCTGGCACCCGCCACTGCCCGCCTTTTGCAAAAAGCCGGAACTGGAAGAAGGACTCCGCGCGCTGGCCGGGAACGGGGCAGACCGCTTTCCCGAGGAGGGCCTCGGCCGGCTGATCCCCTGGCTGCTGAACGGGCGGGCCGTTGCCACAGGAGCCGAAAATCCTTTCCTGAAAGCGGGGATGGAGGGCGCATCCGCCCTGTATGACTGGATGTGCGGCGCGGGAGGAGATGGCGGTGCGCCGCCCCCGGAGGCGGCAACGGCGCTGATCGGCCTCGGCCCCGGCCTGACGCCCTCGGGGGATGATTTGATCGGGGGCGCCATGATCGCCCTGCGCGCCCTGGGCCGGGAAGACATGGCAAAACGGCTGGCCGATTGGGCGCTTCCGCTGGCGGAGGTGCGCACCGGCGAGATCAGCTGTGCCCACCTGCGTTGCGCCGCCCGGGGGGAGGGCGCCGCCGCGCTGCACGCGGCGCTCGGATGGCTCATGGCCCCGGCCGGCGAGGTGGAGCTGGAGCTGGAGGCCGCCCTCGATCGCATCGGCGCCATCGGGCACACCTCCGGCTGGGATGCCCTCGCCGGAGCCACCCTGGCATGCGCCGCCTGGGCCGCCTGGGTATAAGAGCGGCGCGCGGCTGAGTCCGCCCGCTTATTTCTTCTTCTTGTAGGGATCGCGGAAAGAGTAATCCGGCTTCCACGCCCCGGGCGGGTCGTGCTGGCCGGGGTCGTGGCCGTCCCGCTTGATCCGGTCCTTGAACCAGGGCTTGTTGACGGCGTTCGTGTCCGGGTCCATCGGCGCCATGTCGCAGAAGAGTTCGATGGCGTTGCCCGAGGGGTCGCAGAAGTACATGGCCCGGTTCTCCCCCCAGAATTTATCGCCCTCGGGATGGGTCGGGCTGTGGACCACCGGTCCGTAGAAGACATCAATCCCCAATCCCTTGAGGTATTCGTCCCAGGCGTCGATCTGGGCCCTGGATTCGAGCTGGAAGGCCATGTGGTGGATGCCGGGCCGGAGGATGTCGAAGGAGTTGCCCTCGGGCGCGGGCATCTCGCCCTTGGGCCAGAAGACGAGATTCAGGTCGTGGTGCAGTTCGGTGCACCGCATGAAGCAAAGGCCGAAGGGAAAATCGCCTACCTGTCCCGGCGGATAGATTTCGGTGACGGTGAATCCCAGCTTGTTCACGTAAAAATCGAGGGCCTGATCGATGTCGTGCACCTTGATGGCGTTGTGCTGCAGCCTCACAAAGCCGGATGGCGGTTTCGGCATTTCCATGTTCCTCCAAATTTCCCGGCCGGAATCGGGCAAAGACGGAACGCGGCGGCAGGCGCGGTTTCTTTTCCGCGCGCGCGCTCTGCTTTCAAGACGACAAGGTCTTTTATGTTCCTCCATCTCCCGGAGAAGATCAAGTTTGGCGCCACATGCCGGAATGCGCGCGAAACGCTATATTGGGGGAAAGGCGAAGAGATTCTCTCGTATCCGAAGGAGGAATGGGTCATGGCCGTTTCGATTCGTACGGTGGATTACTATTGCGTGATGTGCTCGAATCGTCCGGGGTCCGGGGCGTCATTGCTGGAGGAGCTCCGCGGTGCCGGCGTGAACTTTCTCGCGGTCCACGCTTTTCCTGAAAAGCGCCGCACCCAGGTGGATCTGGTGCCCGAGCGGGCGGGTGACATGCTGCGCGCCGCGAAGCGGCTGGGCGTGCAGGTGAGCAAAAAGAAAAAAGCGTTCCTGGCGTCGGGAGACGACCGGGCGGGCCGCCTGGCGGGGATCATGGGCAAGCTGGGCGCCGCAAAGATCAACGTGACGGCGGTGACGGCCCTGTGCGTCGGGAAGGGGCGCTTCGGCGCGATTCTCTGGGTGAAGGCGAAGGATCAGCGCAGGGCGGCGCGGGCGCTCGGGGCGCGGTAGATCATCCGGCGGGCCGGGCGGCGGCGGCGCGCTCCAGCGGGAGTTCCATGAAGACGGCGCCCGCCACGGGGTTTTCGCCGTAGGGGGGCGTCTCCTCGAATCCCAGGGAGCGGTAGAGGGCGTTGGCCTCTTTCATCGAGGGCAGGGTGTGGAGCCGCATGGTGCGGTATCCCAACTCGCGGGCTTTCCGGATGAGGTCCTCGGCCACGCGGCGGCCCAGCCCGCGTCCCCGGAACTGCGGGCGGATGAACAGGCGCGCCATCTCGCAAACGCCCTCCTCAATTTTGAGCAGCCCGATGCAGCCGCCGATCTGTCCCTCCATGCGCTCGAGCCGAACCAGGTGGAAGAGCCCATCGGAGGCTTTGTACAATTCAGGAAGGGTCCGCAACTCGGACTCGAAGTCCTCGAATCAGACCTCGACGCCTTGCCCGTCGTAGTACTCCCGCAAGAGGGCGCGGGCCTCGGAGATGTTTTCCTCGGTGTCGAGCGAAATGTAATTGACCATGGGGAATTCCTTCCTGGAGAAAACACCTGAAAAAAACCGCCTTCTTCCATATTACCGGAGAGACATCCTTGCGAAAAGCCCCGGCTTTGTCCGCTCTGCTGCTGGTTCTTTCTCTTGGCTGCACGGCCGCGCCCCCGGCCGATCGCCCCCTGGCGGGCGGGGCGCCGCACCCGCTGGAGGGGAAGATCTATCTTCCGGCCGAGAAGAAATTTATCTCTGCGGGCGCGCTGATAGCGCGGATGGCCGATGCGGAGATTCTCTACCTGGGAGAGCGGCACGACAATCCCATGCACCATGCGCTTCAGCTGCGGATTTTGAAGGAGATAACGAAGAAGGGGGGAAAGGCCGCGGTGGCCTTCGAGATGTTCCCGCGCGATACCGGTCCGGCGCTCGCGGATTTGCTCTCCCGCCCCGGCGCCGATCTTTCCCGCGTCCCGGAAATCGTCGGCTGGAACAAGCGCGGCTGGCCCGCCTGGGGGATGTATGCGCCGCTGGTGGAGACGGCCTACCTTTCGGGGCACTCCGTCGTGGCGCTCGATCTGCCGCCCCGGTGGGTGCGCCGCGTGGCGCGCGCGGGACTCTCCGCCCTTCCGGATGATATCCGGGGGGAGCTGGCCCTGGGGTCGCCCGATGCCGCGCACAAAGAGCGCGTGATCGAGGATCTTTTCGACTCCCACTGCCGGGTGATCCCGCGGGCGCATCTCGGGGGCCTGTACGCCTCCTGGCGGGCGCGGAACCGGACGATGGCGCGCTCGCTGCAAGCCGCGATGCAAAAAGGGGCGAAGCGCGCCGTCGTGATCACCGGCGGGGGCCACGCCGACAAGACCACGGGGATTCCCCCGGACATTGCCGGACTTTCCCCGAGCCTCCGCCAGTTTTCGCTTTCCTTTGTCGAGGTGCAAGAAGGTATCATCGTGCCTGGGCGGTATATTGACCGTTCCGGCAGCTTCGATACCCTCTGGTTCACGCTTCGCCACGACCGGGAGGACCCCTGCCGCAAATACCGGAAGGCACTGGAACGCCTGCGGGATCGGAAGTGAGGCGCGAGGAATTTTCTCTGTTCGCGCCGGGTTAAAGGAACAGACATCTCCCGCCGCCGGGGAATGGGGAATAAAAGGATGATTCGCTCCAGGTACGGGATTCATGGTTTCCTTTCCGGCGTCCTTGTTCTTCTTTTTGCCGGAGCTCTCCCCGCCCTTGCGGCCCCGAAGGCGGAGCTGTGGGGAAAATGGCTTGCCCACGCGCCGGCCTCCGCGGTGCGCGTGGACCACGCGGCGTGGGGAAAGTTCCTCGCGGTCTACCTGATCAGAGGGAGCGACGGCATCAACCGCTTCGCCTACGGAAAGGTCACCGGCGGCGACAGAAAGATTTTAGAGGAATACATCGCCCGCCTCGCGTCCGCTCCGGTCCGCCGGCTGAACCGCAAGGAACAACTCGCCTTCTGGATCAATCTCTACAACGCCCTCACCGTGAGGGTGATTCTCGATCACTACCCCACCGGCAGCATTTTGAAAATTTCCATCTCCCCCGGCTGGTTTTCCGTCGGCCCGTGGGGAAAGAAGCTCATCGAGATCGAGGGAGAGAAGCTCAGCCTCGATGACATCGAGCACCGCATTCTCCGGCCCATCTGGAAAGACCCCCGCATTCACTACGCCGTCAACTGCGCCTCGATCGGATGTCCCAATCTGGCGGCGAAGCCCTACCTGGCCGAAAGCGCCGATGCCATGCTCACCGAGGGGGCGCAGGCCTACGTCAACCACCCCCGCGGGGCGCGCATCGCGGAGGGAGGGCTCCTCGTTTCGAGCATTTACCACTGGTACAAATCGGACTTCGGCGGAGACGACGCCGGCGTCATCCGCCACCTCAAAAAGTATGCCGCCCCGGCCCTGCGGCGGCGCTTGGGGAAAATCGAGGAAATCGCAGATCATGGCTACGACTGGGCGCTCAACGAAGCCGGCCCCCCCGCCAACTGAGGGAGCTGCGGGATACTGCACGATACTGCGCGTTTTTTTGCGCGGAAGGTGAAACCCGTCCCCGCGCCTTCCTTTGGTTGACCTCCCGGCCCAAGACGACTACATTTGAGTGCCGGATGCAAAATTCGAATTTCGGCAACGGGGAGTTCGTGCATGAGCCGTTTCGCGCTTTGGTTTCAGACCTCCATCGGGGCGAAACTGGTGATGGCCGTCACCGGCATCTTCCTTTTCCTGTTTGTCGTCGGGCACCTTTTGGGAAATTTGCTGATTTTTGCCGGCCCTGAGGCGACAAACGCCTATGCGCAAGGCCTGAAGAATTTGGGCGCCCTGCTCTGGGTGGTCCGGGTGGGACTCCTGGTCGTGTTTCTCCTTCATGTGGGCTCGGCGCTGCGCCTGTGGCGGCTCAACCAGGCGGCCCGCCCGGAGGCCTACGGCGTAACGAACGCCATCGAGGCGACCATGGCCTCGCGCTCCATCGTTCTGACCGGCCTCGTTGTTCTCGCCTTCATCGTCTATCATTTGCTGCACTTCACGCTGGGCGTCACCAATCCGGAATACCTGCAGTATCTGGACCCGAAGGGGCGCCTCGATGTCTACCGGATGGTGCTCACCGGCTTTTCGAGCGCCGCCGTCTCGGGCGCATACGCGGTGGCGGTCATTCTTCTGGGGGTGCACCTCAGCCACGGCGTCTCCAGCCTTTTCCAGACGCTGGGCATCAACCACCCCGGCTACAACAATTTCATCAAGCGATTGGGCTCCATCAGTGCGGTGCTCATCGCCGCCGGATTTCTTTCAATCCCGCTGGCCGTCCTCTCCGGACTTTTGAAGCTCCCCTAGGGAGGCGCATCGAATGACGCTCGATTCACATGTTCCCGCCGGTCCCCTCGCCGAAAAGTGGGACAAGCACCGCTTCGACATGAAGCTGGTCAATCCCGCGAACAAGCGGAAGTACAAGGTGATTGTGGTGGGTTCGGGGCTCGCCGGCGGCGGCGCGGCCGCCACGCTGGGCGAGCTGGGCTATCAGGTCGATTGCTTCTGCTTCCAGGACAGCCCGCGCCGTGCCCACACCATCGCCGCCCAGGGCGGCATCAACGCGGCGAAGAACTACCAGAACGACGGCGACAGCGTCTTCCGCCTGTTCTATGACACCATCAAGGGCGGCGACTTCCGCTCGCGCGAGGCCAACGTCTATCGTCTGGCCCAGGTGAGCGGCGCCATCATCGATCAGTGCGTGGCGATGGGGGTTCCCTTCGCGAGAGAGTACGGCGGCCAGCTGGCGAACCGCTCCTTCGGCGGGGCCCAGGTCTCGCGCACCTTCTATGCGCGCGGTCAAACAGGCCAGCAGCTTCTCCTCGGCGTCTATGCGGAGCTCAGCCGGCAGATCGCCGCCGGCACCGTCACGATGTACCCGCGGACCGAGATGCAGGAGCTGATCGTCATCGGCGGGCAGGCGAAGGGCATCGTCACCCGCAACCTGGTGACGGGCGAGATTCAGTCCCACGTCGCCGACGCGGTAGTCCTGGCCACGGGCGGCTACGGGCCGGTCTTCTATCTTTCGACCAACGCCATGGGCAACAACGTCACGGCATCCTTCAAGGCCTACAAGAAGGGCGCCTACTTCGCGAACCCCTGCTTCACGCAGATTCACCCGACCTGCATCCCGGTGACGGGCGATCACCAGTCGAAGCTGACGCTGATGAGCGAATCGCTCCGCAACGACGGGCGCATCTGGGTGCCCAAGAAGGCGGGTGATAAGCGCCCGCCCAACGAAATTCCCGAGGGCGACCGCGACTACTACCTCGAGCGCATCTATCCGAGCTTCGGAAATCTGGCCCCCCGCGATGTCTCCTCCCGCCAGGCGAAGATCGTCTGCGACGCGGGCCGCGGGGTGGGTGAAACCGGCCTCGGCGTCTATCTCGACTTCAAGGACGCCAGCCAGCGTCTGGGAGAGGACGCGATCCGCGAGCGCTACGGCAACCTCTTCGACATGTACGAGAAGATCACCGGGGAGAACGCCTACCAGGTGCCCATGCGGATCTACCCCGCGATCCACTACACCATGGGCGGGCTGTGGGTGGACTACAACCTGATGAGCAACCTGCCCGGCCTCTTCGTGCTGGGGGAGGCGAACTTCTCCGATCACGGCGCAAACCGCCTCGGGGCGAGCGCCCTGATGCAGGGGCTGGCCGACGGCTATTTCATCAGCCCCTACACCATCGGAAATTATCTCGCGTCCCAGACGCCGGGCGGTGCCTCGTCCGATGCCGACGAGTGCCGCGAGGCCGAGGGGGCGGTGAAGGAGCGGATAGGCAAGCTGCTCTCCATTCAGGGGGAGCGCACGGTGACCTCTTTCCACCGCGAGTTGGGCCTCTTGTTGTGGGAGCACTGCGGCATGTCCCGCAACGAGGCGGGGCTGAAGAAAGCGATCGAGAACGTGCCGGCGATGCGCGAGGAGTTCTGGCAGAACGTCCGGGTTCCCGGCGGCAGCGAGGAGTTCAACCCCGAGCTGGAAAAAGCCGGCCGGGTGGCCGATTTTCTCGAATTCGCCGAGGTCATGCTCCACGACGCCCTCGATCGGGAAGAATCCTGCGGCTGCCACCTCCGCGAGGAATCGCAGACCGAAGAGGGCGAGGCCATCCGGGTCGACAAGGATTATTCCTATGTCGCCGCATGGGAGCATACCGGCGTCGGCGAAAAACCCAAGCTGAACAAGGAAGAACTCGCGTTCGAATCGGTTCATCCC
This sequence comes from bacterium, assembly GCA_027622355.1. Classification (NCBI taxonomy): domain Bacteria; species bacterium. The sequence continues at coordinate 15,320 of JAQBZT010000009.1, forward strand.
AGCGTGAGGAGCTACAAGTAATGGACCTGACCCTGCGCGTATGGCGCCAACCGAACGCCCGGACCAAGGGCAGGTTTGAGAGCTACGAGGCGAGGAACATCAGCACGGAGATGTCCTTCCTCGAGATGCTCGACGTGGTGAACGAGCGGCTGATCGTCGCCGGGGAGGATCCCATCGCTTTTGATCACGACTGCCGCGAAGGCATCTGCGGGATGTGCTCATTGGTCATCAACGGCGTGGCCCACGGCCCCGAGCGCGGGACGACGGCCTGCCAGCTGCACATGCGCCACTTCGGTAATGGCGACACCGTCACGATCGAGCCCTGGCGCTCGGTGGCGTTCCCCGTGCTCAAGGACCTTGCCACCGATCGCACCTCTTTCGACCGCATCATTCAGGCGGGCGGCTTCATCTCGGCGAACGCCGGCGGCGCTCCCGACGGAAACGCGGTTCCCGTCCCGAAGGTGGACGCGGATATCGCCATGGACGCCGCCTCCTGCATCGGCTGCGGCGCCTGCGTGGCTTCCTGCCCGAACGGATCGGCCATGCTGTTCGTGGCGGCCAAGGTGTCCCACCTGGCCCATCTGCCGCAGGGGCACCCCGAGCGCGCCCAGCGCGTCATCAACATGGTGACCCAGATGGACCTGGAGGGCTTCGGGAACTGCACGAATCACGCCGAGTGCGAGGCCGTCTGCCCGAAAGAGATCAGCATCAGCCACATCGCCAAGCTGAACCGCGAGTACATCCGCTCGGTGGTGAAAGGGGCCTAGCCGGACCGCAAGAATAGAATTGGAGAAGGGGGTGCACTCGTGTGCGCCCCCTTTTTTTGGGTCCCGGTAGAAACTTATGCCCCGGGGAGAAACCGCTCTGCGAGCCGCCGCACCGCACTCGCAGCCGGGGCGGATGGCTTCAAGTTTTTCCTCGATGGAAGGGTGCATGGCGTTCCCGCGGGGGCTAGAGGCCCAGCTCTCTCTGGACAGGCGCCGCCGCGGGTCCCTCCAGACATTCCGGCCCGTCGTTGCGCGTGTCGTTGACCTTCGTGCCGACCGGGCGGTGGGCCATCTCCTCCGCGGGATAGGGGCGGAGCCGGGACTGGACGTACTTCGTGTTCTCCTCCCGGGGATCGAGCCAGCGGCCGTAATCGGCGGCGGACATGATAACCGGCATCCGGGGATGGAGCGGGGCGAGGAGTTCATTCGCCTCGGTGGTGACGATGGTGCAGGTTTCCATCTCCTCTCCGTTCGGCCCCTGCCAGCGCTCCCAGAGCCCGGCGAAGGCGAAGGGGGCATGATTCTGGAGATGGATGTAGTGGGGGATTTTTTTCGGGCCCGCCTTCGCCCACTCGTAGAAGCCGTCCGCCGGGATGAGGCAGCGCCTTCTCCGGTAGGCGGCCCGGAAGGAGGGCTTCTCGCCCAAAGTCTCCGCCCGGGCGTTGATGGTCCGGGCGCCGATGTCGGGCGTTTTCGCCCACGAGGGAATCAGCCCCCATCGGAAGAGGGCGAGTTCCTGCCCGCCGCCCTCTCGGTTCCGCAGCGCGGGGACGAACTGGCCCGGCGCGATGTTGTGCCGCGGCAAGATGCCGAAGTTCCCTTTCATCTGGAACAGGGTGGCCAGCGTGTCCGTCGGCCGGGTCAGGGTGTAGCGCCCGCACATCGGTTTATCCTATCCGGCCCACTTCACGCCGTTGACGATGTTCTGCGGAGTTCCTCCCTCGAGCAGCCAGTGGGCGCCCCGGTAGAAGGCTTCCAGCTCGCTCACGAGGTTGGCGTCGTCCCCGCCCGCGATGTGGGGGGTCGGCACGATGCGCGGGTGCTGGGCGATGGGATGATCCACCGGGAAGGGCTCGGGGTCGAAGACATCGAGTCCCGCCCCGGCGAGTTGCCCGTCCTCGATCGCGGCCAGCATGGCGTCCTGATCCACGAGGGGCCCGCGCCCGATGTTGATGAGGATGGACCCTTTCGGCATGGCGCGGATCTCCTTCTCCCCGACAATCCCGCGGGTGTCGGGCCGCATCCCCACCCCGACAAACAGAACGTCCGAGGTCTTGTAGAGCGTGTCCGCATCCACGGGATTGCTTCCCGTTTTTTCGTTCACCTCATCCGGAAGCGGCGAGCGGTTCCAGTAGGAGATGTCCATCGCGAAGCCGCGCGCGCGCTCGGCGAAGGCGCGGCCGAGCTCGCCCATCCCGAGGATGCCGAGGCGCATGCCGCGCAGGGTCCGGGTCCCCTGCACCTGGGGCCAGTTGTAGCAGCTCCCGTCCGCGCGCACGGGGGAGAGCGGCGCGCCGGTTCCCTCGCGGACGGCCCTCACGGCTTCGGGGAGATTTCGCACCAAGTAAAGGAGAAGGGCCATGCTGTGGTCGGTCACCGAGTCCACGATGGGGCGGGAGAAGGCGGTGACGGCCACACCCGCTTTGGCCGCGGCCGCCATGTCGATGCGCTCGCCGTAGTTCGTTCCCGCGTGAATCAGGCGCAGTTTCTTGGCCCGATCGAAGATGCCCTTCGGCAGCGGCTCGTTCCGGCACAGATAGACGTCCGCTTCCTCGAGCGCCGCGAGTCTTTTCTCCTCGTCGGGCTCGTAGATCGATTCGATCTGCTCTTCATCGAGGGCGGCGTCGATGCGAGCCTGGATTTCAGCAGAGATCGGGCGGCCCCGCAGGGAGTTGAGCGAGGGCATGTAAGGAGTGACAACACGAAAGCGGCTCATCTTGTGATCCTTCTGCGTCAAGAGCGCTCCCCTGCGGGACGCTCAGGGTTGATGGGTGAGGAAATCGAAGTCGCACCCCTCCGGCGCCTGAAGCACATGGTCCAGGAAGAGGCGACCGTAGCCCCGCACGTAGGCGGCGGGGGGCGCCTGCCACTTGGCGCGCCGCCGGGCGAGTTCTTCTTCGGAAACGAGGAGGTCGAGCCGCCGGTTCGGCACATCGAGGAGAATCTCGTCCCCATCCCGCACAAGGGCGAGCGGGCCGCCCACGGCCGCCTCGGGCGCGACGTGCAGCACGGTGGTGCCGCCCGCGGTTCCACTCATCCGGGCATCCGAGATGCGCACGATGTCGCGCACCCCTGCCTCGAGCAGTTTTTTGGGAATCGGTAGAAAGCCCGCCTCGGGAAAACCGGGGGCGCCGACAGGACCGGTGTTCTGCAGAACGAAAACGCTCTCGGCCGTGGCGGGAAGGTCCGGGTCGTCGATTCGCCGGATCATGTCCTCCTGCGAGGAGAAGACCACGGCCTTTCCGGTGTGGGTCAGCTTGTCCGGGGAGGCGGCCGATACCTTGATGACGGCACCATCGGGGGCGAGGGAGCCGCGCAGGACGGCGATGCCGCCCTCTGCCGAGAGCGGCCGCTCGCGCGGCACGATCACCTCCTGCCAGTCCTGGGCGCGCGGAACGCCGGCGAGATTTTCGGCGACGGTCTTTCCCGTGATGGTCATCGCTCCCCCCTCGAGAAGCGGTTCGAGCTCTTTCATGACGGTGGGGATGCCGCCCGCCTCGGCCAAATCTTCCATGAGAAACTCCCCTCCCGTCGGCCGCACGAGGGAAAGCAGGGGGGTGGTGCGGGAGAGTTCATCGAAGCGATCGAGCGGAAGCGGTATCCCGAGTCTTCCGGCGATGGCGGGCAGGTGGACGACCGCGTTCGTCGAGCCACCGATGGCCATCAGGACGCGGATGGCGTTGTCGAAGGCCGCGGGGGTGAGGATTTTGTCCGGGGTGAGGTTTTCCTCCACCATCCGGACGATGCGCCTTCCGCTTTCTTCGGCGAGGCGGAGGCGGCGCGAATTCACCGCGGGAATGGCGGCGAGGCCGGGCAGCATCATCCCGAGCGCTTCGGTCAGCGAAGCCATGGTGCTGGCGGTGCCCATCACCATGCAGTGCCCGGCCGAGGGAAAGAGCTCTCCCTGGATGGTATCGAGGCGTGCGTCATCGAAGGCGCCGGCGCGGTACTCGTTCCACAGCCCGCGGCAGTCCGAGCAGGCGCCGAGCTTTTTCCCCTCGAGGCGGCCGCCGATCATCGGGCCCGCCGAGACGGCGAGGGCGGGAACCCCTGCGCTGGCCGCGCCCATGAGCTGGGCGGGGAGTGTTTTGTCGCACCCCCCGAGGAGAACGACGCCGTCCAGGGGCTGTCCCTTGATCATCTCCTCGGTGTCCATCGAGAGGAGATTGCGGAAGAGCATGGCGGTCGGCGAAAGATAGAGCTCGCCCAGCGAAATGGTGGGAAACTCCAGTGGCAGCCCGCCCGCCTGCCAGACGCCCCGCTTGACCGCCTCGGCCACCTCGCGCAGGTGGCGGTGGCAGGGATTCAGCTCGCTCCAGGTCTGGGCGATGCCGATGATGGGGCGATCGAGGTCGGTCTCCGTCAGGCCGAATCCGCGGGCGTAGGCGCCGCGGACAAACGCGCTGAAGCCGGGATCGCCGTAGTTCGTCAGCCCTTTGTTGATGCCCTTCATGGTGCGCTGGTGACCTCCCGGGGGAAAGCCGATTTGGTCTCCGTGCCGCGCGAGGGCGGCCGAAAACGCGGTACTCTGCCGTGTACCGGAACAACCCTTTCCATCCGAAGGGGAAGAGGGTAAATTGCGATTTTGCTGGGAAAGAGCATATCACAGAGTGTTTATTTCCCCCCATGGGGAGCGGCCATCGGCGGCAGGATTGGAACGGATGTCCATGAAGAAAATTGATCAGTGCGGCGGAGGCTTCCCCTGGAGGAGGTTCGCCGCCGTGTATTTTTTGGTTTTGCTGCTCGTCGCGGCAGGCTGTGGCAAGGATCCTTTTCTGGATGATCCGGCGGACCGCCTCGGCGCCCTGGAAATTTCGTCCGTGCCGACAGGGGTGTCCATCCTGCTGAACGGTCAGCCGCGCGGCGAGACGCGCTCGGAATCGCCGATTGTGGTGAACGGCCTTCCGTACGGCTGGCACGCGATTCGTGCGACGTTTCCCGGAAAGGTCACGCGGCTCGAAGAGGTAGAGCTTCGGGAGAAGCGCCTCCGGGTACAGGTGCCGCTGGAGGAACCCGCGTTCGGCCGGACGGTGATTTACACCACGCCGCCCGGAGCGGAAGTGTTCATCGAAAGCCGCTACTACGGCGTGACGAAACCTTTTCTGGTGATTAACGACCTGTCCTTCGGCTCCCACACCCTGTGGGTGCGCCTGAAGGGACATCAGGACAAGCGGCGGACGATCGTCGTCGAGCGGCAGCTGGAGCGGGCCTACCGTCTCGGGCTGGCGAAGAAGTAGCGGATCTTATCTCGTCTTCAGGCGCCAGCGGGGCTCCGGCGCACCTTCCATCACAATGCGCGCTTCGAGTTGGGTGGCACAGCCGGGGCAGAAATGCCGCCGGAGGGAGAAGCGGTTCGTTTTGTAGAGGCGGGCGTACATCTCCCCCCGCACCGGACCGGCCGCCTCGGGCGGATCGTTCCGGGCGGCGGCCTGGGCCAGCGGGGCATCGAGGGTGCCGGCCGCAGTTCCGCATTTCCGGCAGCAAACGGTATTTCCGATCAGAGAGAGGTCCTCGGTAAGGCGCGGCGCGCCGCCGGGCGGCGAGAAGCCGGGCGCATGCCCCGTTTCGGGTTCGAGGACGATGGGCGGCTTTCGCCCGAGACGCTCCGCCCGGATTTCCTCTTTCCTTTGGGCCGTTTTTTCCGCGTCGATTCCCTGGGCGTTCCGTATGACGCCGTAAATCTTTTCGGCGGCTTCTTCGGACACCGTTTCGTTTTCCAGATCGCGGAGGACGGCGCGCGGATCGCGGTCGATGGGATCGCCGTATCCCGCGGCGCCCTGCCAGTTGTGGTACCAGACCTCGTTTTTTCCGAAGATGCGGCGCGGATGCTTGATGGGGAGCGCTTCGTGGCGGCCGGGGATGTCCGCTAGCCTTGTGGGCGGCATCTTTCCCGCTTCGAGGCGATCGTGCACCCCGCTCTCGGAGATCCCCATCAGGCGGATGGCGGCCCCCGGCAGCCCCCCCGAGAGGCCGATGGCGTTCGGCATCTCGCCCCCCGTTCCGGCGAAGCTGCCCTCGAGATGACCCTCCGGCGCGCGCCAGGCGATATAGGCGAGTTCGGCCGAGAGGCCGCCGCGGAATTTCCCCGGCCCCCCGGAGTCGGTCAGATGTCGCCGGAAGAGGTAGAGGAGGGGAAAGTCCTCCTCGATCTCCTCGATGTTCGCCACGTTCGGGGTGGTGTTGAACACGATGCCCCCGGTATCCACGCCGTCGGCGTCCACGCGGGCGCCGCCCCCGCCGGCGAAATGACTCATCTCGGTGTAAACGAAGGGGTGCCCGTGCTGGGAGGTTCCCGCCACGATGGGCCCCATCGAACTTCCCGTCCACAGGCTCATGGCCTCTTCGCGGAGCTTGCCGCTTGCGAGGAGCATCCGCCCAATCGCGCCGAAGACGGTGTCGATGGTGACGATGACGGCGGAGATGGTCGCCATCGAACAGGGCGCGGGGTAGGCGCAATTGTTGACGGTCCCCTCCTCGGAGATGATCTCGATGCAGTTGTGGACCCCGCGGTTCCAGGGAAGGTCGTAGGCCAGCTGGATGTAAGTGCCGCACAGGACCCCGGCGAGCAGGCCGGAGTAGGTGCTGTTGATGAGGCCGCGGGCGTTCGGGCTGGTTCCGGTGTAGTCGAAGATGAGGCGATCGCTCTCCTTGGTGAGGGTGAGTTCGATCCGGTAGATCTCCGGGGTGTGGCCGTCGTGGTCGATGAACTGGACCTCCCGCCACTCCCCGTCGGGAAGCTCCTGCAGCCGCGCGCGGAAGCGCCGCTCGACGTATTCGATGCTCTCTGTCATCACCTGTTTGACCGCCTTCAGGCCGTAGCGCCGCGAGAGCCCGGCCAGGGCCTTCTCCCCCACCCGGATCGCGGCAAGCTGGGCCTTGATGTCGAGCCCCACGAGCGGATCGCGCACCTGGTTCATCACCCAGTGGAAGATGTCCCGCCGCAGAACGCCGCCCTCGACGATCTTGACCGGCGGGATGCGGAGCCCCTCCTGATGGGTGTCCACGGCATGAATGGCGAAACCGCCCGCCTCCATCCCGCCCACGTCGAGCTGGTGTCCGCTCACCCCGAGCCAGGAGACGAGTTCATCCTCGATGAAAACAGGGGCGACCACCGCCACATCGGCGTGGTGGATGGCCCCCAGGTAGGGATCGTTGCAGATGAAAACATCGCCGGGAGCGATGCCGGGGTTTTCGCCGCAAAGCCGCTGGACGCTCTGGGTGATGAGCGGCAGGACATTCGACTGGGTGGCGATGTAGGGGCCGATGGAGACCAGGCTCGTGTCGGGCAACATGACGGCGGTGGCCCCGTCGTTTCCCGTGACGACGGTCTGGCTGCCCGAGCAGCGGAGGTAGTGGATGCCCATCTCCTCGGCGATCTGGAGGATGCGGTGCCAGATGACCTCGAACTGAACAGGGTTCACGGGCGCTCCTCCGGCGTCTCCAGCGCGAGGCGGATGTGGGTGTGGCCGGCCGCATCCGTGATGGCGCGCGCTTCGGGCGGCAGCGCGATGGTGGTGCCCGGGTGCTCAATGATCGCGGGGCCCTCGATCTCGCTCGCTTCCGGAAGGGCGGGGCCCTCGTAGATCGGCGTCGGCGTCCATCCGCTTTTGAGGTCCCAGAAAACGCGGCGCTCGGCGCTGGGCGCGGCTTTCGTCCCCCGGTCGGGGGTTGCCGTCTTCTGAACGGGAAGGGCGGGGCCCGCGGCCTGGATCCAGAGGCGGGTGATCTCCACCCCGGCCTCGGTGTAGGCGGCCTCTTTTCCGTAGCGGGCAGCGTAGACATCGGAAAAATCCGCCGCCGCCTTCTCGAGAAGCGCCTCGGTCACCGCTCCCGCCGGAAAGGGAATGGCGAGGCTGTGGACCTGTCTTCGCCACCGAATGGCGCACCATCTTTCGAAATGCTGATCCCTCGCCGGGACGCCCGCCTGCGAGAGGAGCGTTCCGCCTTCCCCTTTGAGTTCCGCAAACGCGGCGGCCACATCGGGAACGCCCCCGGGCAGGAGGATGGACTTCGAGCGCTCCACCGTGTAGCGCACTCCGCTGGCGGCGGCGCCGAA
>JAQBZT010000010.1 GCA_027622355.1 bacterium
TACCGGGCGCGGCTGGAAAACATCACGCTGGTAAGCGAGGATTCGGATTTGGTGCTGGCGTTTTCACTCCCCCCGGGGGCCTACGCGAGCGAGGTGATGCGCGAGGTGACGAAAACCGCGCCGCCGGTTGGACATATCTCCCGCCTCGGGGAAAATGATTCACAGGCAAGACAACCGCACATCGTCGGAGGAGAAGAATGAAGGTTTTTGTCACAGGCGGCTCGGGCTATGTGGGCGAAACCCTGCTTCACCAGCTTTCCGAGGCGGGCCATGAGATTCGCGTGCTCTCGAGAGATCCCGAGCCCGCGCGCCAGCGCCTCACCTCCATCAGGGGCGTTTACCCTGTCGGTGGAGACATTACACAGTCTTCAATCGATCAGCTCGCCGCGCTGATGAAAAAGTGCGAGGCGGTGATTCACCTGGTCGGCGTCATCATCGAAAAGGGCACGGGGGGATTCGAGGCCGTTCATGTCGAGGGCACCCGCCGGGTGGTCGAGGCGGCGAAGCGGGCCGGCGTGAAGCGGTTCGTTCACATGAGCGCGCTGGGCACCCGCGAGGGCGCCGTGGCCCGCTACCACAAGACCAAATGGGCGGCGGAACAGATCGTCCGCGAGAGCGGAATCGCGTGGACCATTCTCCGCCCTTCAATCCTTTTCGGGGAAAAAGACGAGTTCCTGAACACCTTCGCCGGAATCGCACGGATTTCGCCCGCCCTTCCCGTCATCGGATCGGGGAAGGGAAAGCTGCAACCCATCTGGGTGGAAGACGTGTGCCGCTGCTTCACGCGGGCGCTGGAGCGGCCCGAGACGGGGGGGAAGGTGTTCGAGCTCGGCGGCGAAAAGGCCTATGCCCTGAAAGAGATTTTGCGGATGCTCCTGAGGGCCTCCGGCAAGAAGCGGCTTCTCATCCACCTGCCGGTGCTGCTGGCGCGGCTTCAGGCGGCCCTGTTCGATGTGCTTCCCGGAAAGCCCCCCTTCACCGCCGACCAGATCACGATGCTGGGCGAGGACAACGTGTGCGATCCCGGCCCGATGAAAGCAGCCTTCGATCTGGCGCCCCGCTCCCTCGAAGACTACATGGAAAAGAGCTTCGGCCACGCCCCCGCGTAGATCACACGCACTTTCGCGGAAACTCTGATGGCGAAAACGAGAATCCTGTTTCTTTGCACGGGCAACTCCTGCCGGAGCCAGATGGCGGAAGGGTGGGCGCGGCATCTTCGCGGCGATCGGATCGCGCCCTTCTCCGCCGGCATCGAGGCGCACGGCCTCAATCCCCGCGCGGTGCGGGCGATGGAGGAGGCGGGCGTTGGCATCTCCGGCCAGTCCTCGAAGACCCTCGCCGCCCTTTCGGGCACCACCTTCGATTATGTCGTGACGATCTGCGGCCATGCGCACGAAGCCTGTCCCGCCTTTCCGGGCGGCGCGAAGATCATCCACAGGGGATTCGACGATCCGCCCCTCCTTGCGAAAGGGGCCGGGACGGAAGAGGAAGCCATGCTTCACTACCGGCGGGTGCGCGATGAGATCCGCGCCTTCATCGAAACCCTCCCCGGTGCGCTGGCGGATCGATCGGAAGGGGGATGACGGAGAGCGTCAGGGCGTTCCGTTCCGCGATTCATGAACCGCCCGAAGGACGGCCCGCTGCGCGCTCGAAAGCGGAAGGGCGCTTATTTCCTCAACGTCCGCCCACAAACGATCTTCGCTCTCCCTGCGGTCTCGGCGGCTTGATGCGGGCAGGGCGGCGTGGACGATGAACCGGATCTTCCGGTGGGTGAGCGTGCGCTCAAGGCGCGCGATCTCGGGACCCGCCCGCCAGCCCGCGCCGAAGTGCGCCGCGCAGATTTTTTCGAGCAGCGGGGCTTTCGCGGACCGGGCGTGACCCTCCGCCATCTCGCCGGGAAGCTCCCACATTCCCCCGAAAAGACCCTCATCGGGCCGCTTTCTGAGCAAGAGGCGCCCGGCCTGTTCCCCCCACAGCTGAACCGCCGTCGTTTTTGCGGGGGGTGTCTTCTTTTTCTTGCGGGGGCGGCGAGAGACCGTGCCCGCCTCGCGGGCCGCGCAAAGAAGGCGGAGCGGACATGCCCCGCAGGCGGGATTGCGCGGGGTGCAGATGCGCGCGCCCAGGTCCATGAGGGCCTGGTTGAAGTCGCCGGGCCGGGAGGAAGGGACGAGCGCTTCCGCCTCTTCCTCGATGAATGCGCGCCCCTTGGGGGCGTCCACGGGGAGAGCGCAATCGAGCAGCCGGCTGAGAACGCGCAGGACGTTTCCGTCCACGGCGGCGGTTCGCTCCCCGAAGGCGATGCTGGCCAGCGCGCCGGCCATGTAGGGGCCCACCCCGGGGAGAGCGCGGAGCGCCTCGCGGCCCTCAGGCAGCTTCCCGCCCATGGCGTCCGCGATCCGACGGGCGGCACGATGGAGGTTGCGGGCGCGGGCGTAATAGCCCATCCCCTGCCATTCGGCGAGGACGCTCTCGAGCGGGGCGTCCGCCAGGGCGGCGATGGTGGGAAAGCGTGCGAGGAAGGGGAGGTAGCGCGCGCGGACGGTCTCCGCCCGCGTCTGCTGCAGCATGGATTCGGAGACCCAGATGCGGTAGGGGTCTTTTTCTCCCCGCCAGGGCAGCTCGCGCTTTTCCCTGTCGTACCAGCGGAGAAGCCGCTCTCTGATGGCCCGGCGCCAGCGCGCCTCCGGGAGCCGGGTGTTTTCGCTGCGGTGGCTTTCGGCGGTTTTGTTTGGCATGTTTTTCGGATAATGATGTTGGAGGTTTTTATGTTTTGGCGATTTCGCCCCATGGCCCAGGGATCGGCAGGCATTATGCGCCCGGATCGTCTCCTTCATCCAGCCCGCTTTTTCGTTTTTCTCTGGCTTTTTGTCTCGGCTTCGGCGGGGGCTCCTTTCCTCACGGCGGAGGCCGCTCCCGTTGAGCGATATGTTCTGGGCGCCGCGCTCGAGCTCTCCGGCGCGGGTGCTGCTTTCGGGAAAGAGGCCCGGGACGCCATTCTGCTCGAAGTGGACCGCATCAACCGCCTGGGCGCCGGCCAGTCCCCCCGCCGGGAAATCTGGCTCATCATCCTCGACACGGCAGGGCTGCCCGCCAAGGCGGCGAGCGCGGTCCGCAATCTGGCGCTCGATCACAACGCCGTCGCGATCATTGGCCCCACGGAGCCGACCTCCGCGCTTTGGGCGGCGGCGGAGGCCGAGCGCCAGCGCGTTCCCTTTATTTCACTCTCCTCTGCCGGGGATCTGTTCGAGGAACCGAAGAAATGGGTGTTTTCCTCCGCCCAGTCATTTTCCATGCAGGCGCAACGGATTCTTCAGCACATGCAGGGGCTGGGGATGCGGAAAGCCGCCGTTCTGGCGCCAGAGGACGAGTATGGCGCGCACGGCCGGGAGCGGCTCAGCGCGCTGGCACCGGAGGCGGGCATCTCCCTCGTCCTGAACGAGGCGCATTCGCCGCAGGAGCACAATTTTCTCCCGTTCATTCAGCAGGCGATGGCGCGGAGCGCGGATGTCTTTCTGGGCTGGACCCGGAACGAATCCCGGCTGGCGCTTCTCCGGGCCCGCTTGGCGCTCGATGCGGATTTGCCCGTTTATCTTTCGGCACCTTTTTTGCGCCCGCAGAACGAAAAGGAGAACAGCCGCGTCATGGCGGGCGTCCGCTTCCCGGCGCACAGGATTCTGGCCACCGATCTCCTTCCCCCGGAAGAGCCGGGCCTGGGCGAGGTGCAATGGTTTCGGGCAGCCTTCAGCTACCGTTTTCAACGCCCGCCTGGCGGGATGGCGGCATATGCGGCGGATGCGGTGCGGATCTTCGCGGAAGCAACATCCTCCAAAAAAATCGACCGGAGCACAGTTCAGCGCAAAATCGAGGAAATGCGCAGCTTCATGGGGCTCACCGGGAGATTCCGTTTTTCGCGCCGCCGCCACCAGGGCCTCTCGGCGGACTCCTATCTCATGATCCGCGTGGGAGAGGACGGAAAATGGGAGCTGGACCGCTCCCCTAAGGTCCCTCCCCCTTCCCCCTGAGCGCTCGCAGATCCCCTGAAAATTCAGGAAATTCCGCAAATCCGGATTGACAAAACCCAGCAGGAAGTATATATATACGACTAGATTTATCGCCGACTAAATAGGTCGGATTAATGGGTGCCTGAAAACCCACCCAAGTGTTTGTTTTTAAAAGGACTAAGAAATTTTCACTTTTTCCAAGCGAACGGATTACGGTTTGATGGCGCTTGCCCACCTCGCCAGCCAGGAGGAGGGGGAGGCCACCAACGCCAAGGCCATCGCCGCCCGCTACGGACTTCCCTCGGAACTGCTGGCCAAGACCATGCAGCAGCTTGCCAAGAGCGGAATCGTCGACTCCCGCAACGGCCCCAAGGGGGGGTACGTTCTTTCCCGGCGGCCCGAGTCCATCAGTGTCGTGGAAATCATCGAGGCCATCGAGGGCCCGGTTGCTCTGGCGAACTGCCAGGTGGGCGTTCCCGCCGACTGCGATCAGTTTGGGACCTGTCCCATCGTTCAGCCCATGGAGCGCATTCAGGGGAAAGTGATCGAGCTGCTCTCCCGCATGACGCTTCTGGATATGACCAATACACCCCTAGGAGTTTTTCAATGAGCCTGAAGTTTCCTATCTATATGGATTACCAGGCGACCACGCCGCTCGATGAGCGCGTGCTCGAGGAGATGCGCCCGTATTTCACCGAAAAGTTCGGGAACGCCGCCAGCCGCAATCACAGCTACGGATGGGAGGCGGAAAAGGCCGTCGATCAGTCCCGAGAGAAGCTGGCGGCCGTGATCGGCGCCGACCCCCGCGAGATCATTTTCACGAGCGGCGCCACCGAGTCGGACAACATGGCCCTGAAGGGCGTTGCCGAGATGTACAAGAGCAAAGGGAAGCACATCGTCACCTCGGGCATCGAGCACAAGGCCATCATTGACTCGGCGAAGCGCCTCGAAACCTGGGGCTTCGATGTCACCTACATCGATCCGCCCGAGGACGCCATCACCACGGCAAAGATGGTGGAAGATGCGCTTCGCGAGGACACCATCCTGGTTTCCATTATGGCGGCGAACAACGAGGTGGGCGTCCTGAATCCCATCGGCGAGATCGGAAAGCTCTGCCGGGATCGCGACATCTTTTTCCACACGGACGCCACCCAGGGCTACGGAAAAATTCCGATCGACGTGGACGAGATGTGCATTGATCTGCTCTCCGCTTCCGGCCACAAGATTTACGGGCCCAAGGGCGTGGGGCTGCTCTACGTGCGGCGCAGAAAGCCGCGCGTGCGCCTCTCGCCGCTCATTGACGGTGGCGGCCATGAGCGCGGCATGCGCTCGGGCACCCTGCCAACCCACCAGATTGTGGGCACCCTGAACGTGACGGGCATCGTCGGCTTCGCGAAGGCAGCGGAGCTCTGCGCGGAAGAGATGGAAGAGGAAAACATCCGCCTCGTGAATCTCCGCGACAGGTTCAAGTCCATCCTCTTCGAGAGCCTCGAGGAGGTTTACATCAACGGGCACGAGACGAAGCGCCTGGCTGGGAACCTGAACGTCAGCTTCCCCTATGTCGAGGGCGAATCCCTCATCATGGGCCTGAGCGATGTGGCGGTCTCCTCCGGCTCGGCGTGCACCTCGGCGAGCCTCGAGCCGAGCTACGTTCTCAAGGGAATGGGCCGCGGCGACGAGCTGGCCCACTCCTCGATCCGGTTCGGTCTCGGCCGCTTCACCACCGAGGAAGAGGTGGAATACGTCGCGGAAAAAGCCGTGGAGATCGTGAACCGGCTTCGCGAGATGAGCCCACTCTACGAGATGGTGAAAGAGGGTGTCGATCTCTCGAAAGTGGAATGGCAGTCGCATTAATAAGTTGATCCGGGAGGAAACAACCTCCCCTCTGATACAGGAGAAAGCGGGAAATGGCCTACAGTGACAAAGTGGTCGATCACTACAACAATCCACGGAACGTCGGCTCTCTCGACAAGAACGATCAATCTGTCGGAACAGGGGTTGTCGGCGCCCCCGAATGCGGTGATGTAATGAAGCTGCAGATCAAGGTCAACCCCGAGGGCGTGATCGAGGACGCCAAGTTCAAGACCTTTGGCTGCGGAAGCGCCATCGCGTCGAGTTCCCTGGCCACGGAGTGGCTCAAGGGCAAGACGATCGACGAGGCGGAGGAGATCAAGAACACCCAGATCGTAGAGGAGTTGAGCCTTCCGCCGGTCAAAATTCACTGTTCGGTGCTGGCCGAGGATGCCATTAAAACGGCACTGAACGATTTCCGCGAGAAAAACAGCCTGCCGGTTGCCGAGAAAAAAGGCCACCATTAGGCCGCGCCGGAAGGTTATGGGCCGGAGGGAAAAACAATGGATTCTGTGACGGACAAAGAAAAAAAACTCACCATCGAGGTGACCGACAAGGCGGTGGAGAACATCAAGCGCCTTCAGGAGAAAGAGGGCAAGGCGGACACCGTCGTCCGCGTGGGCGTCCGCGGGGGCGGGTGCTCGGGGCTTTCCTACGTTCTTCAGTTCGAGAGCGCCGAGAAGGCCGGCCTCATGGATCATGTGATCGAAAAAGACGGCGCCCGCATCGTCATCGACAAGAAAAGCCTCATCTTTTTGGCGGGCACCACACTCGATTTCGATGACGGCTTGATGGGCAAGGGCTTTACGTTCAAGAATCCCAATGCCCACCAGACCTGTGGCTGCGGGGAAAGCTTCTCCGCCTAGCGCAGACCGAAGAACGCGCCGTGCTTCCCTGTAGCCCAGGTTGCGCGACGCGTTTTTTGTTGGAAGAGCACAGGGGGCGGCAGATCGCCGGCAAAGACGAATGAAAACAAAGCGGCAAGACAAAGCCAGGGAAAGTTTTCAGATTTTCGGGGAGAGCGGCGAGGTTCAGCCGATTCCCGCCGGCCTCGATCACTTCGCTTTCTTGGGTCTCCCGCGCCGGATGCGGCTCGACGAAAAGGAACTGGAGAAAAGATATTACGCGCTGAGCAAGAAGCTCCACCCCGACTACCATCAAGGCGAAACCGCATCGGTACGGATTCGCATCCTGGACGCCTCCGCCCGCCTCAACGAGGCGTACAAGATATTGAAGGATCCGCTTCGGCGGGCGGTGTACCTTGTCGAGCTCGAGAGCGGCAAGATGGCCGAGAACGACACCGCCCCTCCCTTGGAATTGATGGAGGAGATCCTCGAAGCCCAGGAGGCGGTTGCGGAACTCAAATGCTGTGACGGGGAAGAGGATGCGGCGCAGCAGCTTCGCAATCGGCTCAAGGCCGCCCGTGAGTGCTTCGAAGTTTTGCGCGCGGGGCAGTGGGCGACGCTCGAGGCTCTTTCCGGGAAATGGGATGCGGCGGCGGCGGCTGAAATCTCTCCCTCGGATGAAATCATCGACAAAATGCGGTCTGTGCTCGGGCAGAGAAACTATATCAACAACGTCCTCCGCAGCATCGAGGACGCACTTTTGGTGGCATTGTGAGTGAAGTCGTCGGCATCGATCTGGGAACGACCAACAGTCTTGTGGCGATCATGAAGGATGGCCGCCCCGAGGTGCTCGTTCCCGAGGGTGAGCGACCGCTCCTTCCTTCGGTCGTCAGCGTCCGGCCCGACCGGACTCTGGTGGGCGATGCCGCCCAGGCGGACCGCCTGACGAACAGCCGGAACGTCTTTTTCTCCATCAAGCGGTTCATGGGCCGGGGCTATGCCGATCTGGAAAAGGATCTGCGGCACATGCCCTTTCAGATCGATCCCACCCAGCCCGATGTGGTTCATGTCCTGGCGAGAGGGCGGGCCTACAGCGCTCCCGAGGTGAGCGCGCTGATCCTCCGCGAGCTGAAGTTGCGCGCGGAAAAGACGCTCAAGCGGCCTGTCCTCCGTGCCGTCGTTACGGTCCCGGCCTATTTCAATGACGCTCAACGCCAAGCCACGAAAGACGCGGGCCGGCTGGCCGGTCTCGAGGTGCTCCGCATCATCAATGAGCCGACGGCGGCTTCCCTGGCCTACGGGCTTCACAAGCGTGACCGGGGGGTCGTCGCCGTCTTCGATCTGGGCGGCGGCACGTTCGACATCTCCATTCTCCGGATCAAGGACGGGGTGTTCGAGGTGCTGGCGACCGGTGGCGACACCCATCTGGGCGGCGATGATTTTGATCGCGCCATCGCCGATCATCTTTTTGCGAAAGTGAAGGCGGAAACCGGGGCCGATCTTGCCGCAGATCCGGGAGCGGTGGCGGCGCTGGCGGTGGCGAGCGAGAAGGCAAAACGGGATTTCACCGAGTCCGATCGGACCGAGATTGCCCTGGAAAACCCAGGGGATACGGACCTTTCCTGGAAATGCACCCTGACCCGGCAAGAGATGGAGGAGATCGTCTCGCCCATCGCGCGCCGGACCATCACTCCCTGCCGGCGGGCGCTGGCGGATGCCGGAATCGCGCCGGAGGAGGTGGACGAGGTGATTCTCGTCGGCGGCTCGACCCGCATGCCGCTGATCCGGCGGATGGTGGAGGAGTTCTTCGGCCAAACGCCCCATTCCGAACTGAATCCGGATGAGGTGGTGGCGCTCGGCGCGGCCGTGCAAGCGGACATCCTGGCCGGCGGGCGCAAGGACATGCTCCTTCTCGATGTGACCCCGCTCTCGCTGGGCATTGAGACCATGGGCGGCGCGATGGGGTGGATCGTTCCGCGGAACACGACCATTCCGACGAGTGCGCGCGAGACTTATACGACGTTCAAGGACAACCAGACCGGCGTGGACATTCACGTGCTTCAGGGGGAGCGGGAACTGGCGAAGGACAACCGTTCGCTTGCCCGCTTCAAGCTCGGGATCGATCCGGGCCCGGCCGGTCTTGCGCGGATCGAGGTCAACTTTCTCGTGGACGCCAACGGGATTCTCAGCGTGACGGCCCGTGACATGCGGACGGGGAAGGCCGCCTCCGTGGACGTGCAGCCCTCCTACGGCCTGACTGACGAGCAGGTGGAGCATATGCTCCTCGATTCATTCGAATACGCCGAGGAGGACATTCGGGCCCGGCAGCTTCTCGAGGCCTGCAACGAGGCCGAAACCATGCTGATCGCCACGGCGCGGGCACTGCAGAGCTATTCCGGGGCGGAATCCGACGCGAAGGAAGCTGAGCGCGTTACCGCAGCCGTGGCCGCCCTGGAAGGGGCTGTTCGCGGCGGGAGCGCTCCTGCGATCCGGGAGAAGATCGACGCGCTGAATGAAGTGACGATGCCGCTCGCCGAGCGGATGATGGACAATGTTCTCAAGGCGGCCTTGCAGAACAAGAAGGTGAGCGAGGCGCTCTCGGACTAAAAACAACCTCGATTTCGGGGAGAGGCAGGGGAGCGGGATGGCCAAACTTTTCTTTCGGGACGAAGACAAGGAAATAGAGATTCGGGCGGGCGAAAATATTCTAGAAGTCGCCCTTGAAAACGGTATTCATTTGGATCATGCTTGCGGCGGTGTGTGCGCCTGCTCGACTTGCCATGTGAAAATTCTCGAGGGAGGGGATTTTTTCCCCGAGGCGGAGGAAGAGGAAGAAGATCAGCTCGACAACGCGCGCGATGTGGATCTGAACAGCCGGCTCGCATGCCAGTCGGTTCTGGTGCGGGACACGAATGAGGCCATCGTTGTCGAGATTCCCTTCTGGAACGTGAATCTGGTGAAAGAAGGCCCTGACGCGGCCCGCGAGGCCCACTAGGCGCTGCAGGAGAGAAGGTTTTGCAGAAACTGAGCTGGGATGACGCGGAAGACATCGGGATCGCCCTGTTCGAGAAACATCCTGATACCGATCCACTCTCGGTCCGCTTTACCGATCTGCATGAGTGGGTATGCAACCTGAAGGATTTCGTGGGTGACCCCATGGAGTCCAACGAGGGAAAGCTTGAGGCGATCCAGATGGCCTGGTTGACTGAATACCAAGAGGAAAACGGCGGATAACCGTCGTTCGCCAGTGAAAGATGACGGAGTCACAAAAGGCGCCGGGACAGACAAAGGACGCCAGAGAGATCCCCGGCGGTCCCCATCCTGCGGGCGAAAAAAACAGATTGGCAGCCGGAGGCCCGGGCCCGAAGGGCCGGATCCTGGTGGTGGATGACGACAAGGTCACCACGGCCATGATCGAAAAGGTGTTGTCCAAGGAAGGCTTCGAGGTGGCGGTGGTGAACGACCCCAAAGAAGCCCTGAACGCGGAGCTCCCCTTCACGCCCCAGGTCATTTTGATGGATGTGTTGATGCCCGGGGTGTCGGGCATCGAGCTCACCCGCCTCCTGAAGAAAGGGCTGGAGTCTCACCCCATCCGCATCATCATTTTCTCGGCCCTGAAAGGAAAAGCCGACATCGAAAAGGCCCTCGAGGCCGGCGCGGACGCCTACCTGACCAAGCCGGTGGAAAGAAAGCAACTAATCCAGCAAGTGTTTACTCAGCTTCGCGCCGTCAAGGCGGAGGAGACGATCACGGAGATTCGCGATCTTACCTCCACCCGCGAAGGAGCCCCAACGGCCCGCCTTGAGGCCATCGCCCGGCTTCTCCGGGAAAACGGTTTTGATTCCTAGGTTTTCCACGCACCCCCTCCGCAAATAGACACCCCCGGGCGGTTCAGCAGAATCCGCACCCCCCCTTGTTCTCCTTGTCCGGCTGTCCCTTTTCCCGCGCTTTCCCTTGGGCTACGATGGCCCTCTCGTAGGTTCGAACCGGATTTGTCAAAGCGCCAGGAGGCCGAGCGTGGCAGAGGAAAAATTCGCAGGCGGAAAATTGATCCTTCGCCGGGAAGGACCGATCGCCACCGTTGTGCTCAATCACCCCGAAAAGATGAACGCCATCGAGTTGGAGATGTGGGCCGGGCTCGGCAGGATTTTGCCCAGGCTCGAAAAGGACGACACCGTTCGGGTTCTCGTTTTCCGGGGGGCGGGCGTCAAGGCCTTCTCCGCCGGTGCGGACATCTCCCGCTTTAAAAGCGAGCGCTTCAGTTCCGCCCAGGCGCGGGCTTACGCCGAAAACGGCTTCTGGGCGGTGGACGCGATCGAAGCGTTTTCCAAGCCCACCCTTTCCCTGATCGAGGGGGCGTGCGTGGGCGGCGGGGCGGAACTTGCCTCCTCGACCGACATTCGCATCGCGGGCGAGTCGAGCCGGTTCGGCGTCCCCACCGCAAAGCTCGGGCTGGTCGCGGGCCACGCCGAGCTGCGCCGGTTCCTGAACATCATCGGGCCGGCCCGCACGCTGGAGATGCTCTACACGGCGCGTCTTTTCTCGGCCCAGGAGATGTTGGCGGCGGGCTTTCTCTCTCGCGTGGTGCCGGACGCGGAAGTCGAAAAGACCGTTTACGAGACGGCCGGGCGCATCGCCTCCCTCGCGCCGCTCGTTCATCACTGGCACAAGCGGTTTATCCGGAAGATATTGAGTGACCCCTCTCTCTCGGATTTGACGGAAGAGGAGATCGCCGAGCAGTTCGCGTGCTTCGATACCGCGGATTTCCGCGAGGGCGTTTCGGCGTTTCTTGAAAAAAGAACGCCCCAGTTCAAAGGAGAATAAGATGCCGGGAAGCGGCGGCCCGCTCGAGGGGGTGCGCGTCATCGAGGCCTGCCAGGTGATGGCGGGGCCTTTTTGCGCATGCCTGCTGGGGGACATGGGGGCCGATGTCATCAAAGTCGAAAAACCGGGAGGCGGGGACGACGCGCGGCTCATCGGGCGCCATTTCGCGGGGGACGACGGTTTCGGTTTCATGAACCTGAACCGGAACAAGCGGAGCATTGTCGTCAACTTCAAGGACGAGGAAGGGCAGGCGATTGTCCGGGAACTGGTCGCCTCCGCCGACATTTTTATACAGAACATGCGGCCGGGGACGATCGAAAAGCTGGGCCTGGGCTACGAGGCCCTGAAAGAGATAAACCCCGGCCTCGTCTACGTTTCAATATCGGGCTATGGCCGCACGGGACCTTACAAGGATCGGCCGGGGTTCGATCTCGTCTCCCAGGGGTTTTCCAGCCTCATGAGCTTCACGGGCGAGCCAAACCGGCCCCCCGCGAAAATCCCGGTGCCCATCTGCGATCTGAACGCGGGCATGTACTCCGCCTTCTCGGCGCTCTCGGCCTACATCTACAAGCAGAAGACCGGCAAAGGCCAGCTGGTGGACGTTTCCCTGACTGATGCCGGGCTCGGCTACACCTTCTGGCAGGCGTCCCAGTTTTTCCCCTCGGGCGATTCGCCCTACCCGCGCGGCTCGGCCCACGAACTGACCGCCCCCTACCAGGCGTTCCGGTGCGCCGACGGCCACATCGTGCTCGGGGCGGCGAACCAGTCGAACTGGGGAAGGATGTGCCGGGCCATCGGGCGCGAGGATTTGATGGCGCGGGAGGAATATTCGAATTCGAAAAACCGGGGGCTGAACTATCTTCTGTTGGCCGAGGAGCTCGAAGCGGTCTTTCTCACCGGTACGCGGGCGGAGTGGCTGGCCAAGCTGGAAAAGGCCGGGGTTCCCTGCGGACCGATTCACAACATGGCAGAGGCGTTCGCCCATCCGCAGATTCAGGCGCGGGAGATGTCCGTCGAGGTGGAGCATCCGGTGGCCGGAAAGATGCAGGTGCTCGGCTTTCCGCCCAAGCTCTCGGAGACCCGGGCCGGGGTGCGCGGACCCGCCCCCCTGCTGGGACAGCACACCGACGAAATTCTCCGGGCGGCGGGGAAGGGCGCCGCGGAAATTCAGCGCCTTCGCGATCAGGGAGTGGTCTCCTGACCCGGCGCCCTGCGGGAGAGAAGATGCCGAACGAACCGGACGCGCTCCCCGCGGGCATCTATCTGATAGCCACCCCCATCGGCAACATGGAGGATATCTCCGATCGGCAGCGCCGCATCCTGCGCGAGTGCGATATAGTGGCCTGCGAGGACACGCGGCGGACCGGTCTTCTTCTCTCCCGTCTGGGGATCAAAAAACCGCTCCTGAGCTATCACGAACACAACGAGCGCGAGCGCGCCGAAGAACTCGCGGCGCGGGCCGCCGGGGGCGAGCGCGTGGCGGTGGTCTCCGATGCGGGTACGCCGGGGATCTCGGACCCCGCCTACCGCGTGGTGCGCGCGGCGGTGGAGCAGAAGGTGCCCGTCGTTCCGGTTCCCGGGCCCTCCTCGGTGATGGCGGCGCTCGTGGCGTCGGGGCTTCCGACCGATCGGTTCGTGTATGAGGGCTTTCTTCCCCCGAAGGGAGAAAAGCGCCTCCGCCGGCTCGAAGCGCTCCTCGAGGAGGAGCGGACGGTTCTCGTTTTCGAGTCTCCGCACAGGGTGCCCCGGCTGGTCAAGGAGATCGCCGATCGCGCTCCGGGGCGGCCCGTGGCCATCGCGCGAGAGCTGACGAAGATCCACGAGGAATTCATACGCGGCTCCGCGGCGGAGCTGGCGGCCTTGCTCGAGGGACGCACCCTCAAGGGGGAGTGCGTCGTCATGTTCGGGCCGAAAAGGTCGGATAAAGAGGCCGGGGGCGAATCCTGACCCAGGGGGAAGAGAATGGGGTTTGGATTGTTATCCTAAAATGGAGGTAGTTCCGCCGGCCGGGGTTTTCCGTGTTCGGCCATTTTTTTCTTTCATGGAAGCAGGGAGTTATCGATGAAGACCCTTTTTGGCAAATTCGGGACAAGAGCGATTCTCCTTCCGGCGCTCGCCGCGGCGCTCATGGGCGCCCCGGCCCTCGGCGCGGAAAAGGCCGAGGATCCGAAAACGGTGGTTCTCGCCACGGTCGGCGAAAGGAAGGTCACCCTTTTTGATGTGGACGACTTCATTCGCCGCCTGCCCGAGCGCGTTCAGCCGATCGCCCGGCAGCGCAAGAGCGAAATACTCCGCAATTTGGTGAACCGCATATTGATGCTCGAAATGGCGGGGGACGAAAAGATCGGCCGAAACCCGGAGATTCAGGACCGTATCCGGCAGGCGCGGAACGAAATCCTGATCCAGGAAGCGCTGCGGACGGTGGAGCTGCACTCCAGGCCTACGAAGGAGGAATTGCGGGCGGAGTATGAGAAAAACAAAGCCAAGTACCGGCAGGGTGAAAACGTCACGGCCGCGCACATCATGGTTGCTTCGGAAGCGGAAGCCAAAACGCTTCTTCAGAAGCTCAAGTAAGGGCGAGAAATTCGACGAGTTGGCCCGCAAATACTCTCTTGCTCCCGAACGGGGGCAGGGGGGAAGCCTGGGCAAGATGCAGCGCGGCCAGTATATGCGGACCGGCCTTCCCCAGATCATCGAAGAAACGGCCTTTTCCCTGAAGACGGGCGCCTACAGCGGCGCCGTAAAGAGCATTTACGGATGGCATGTGGTTCATTCCATTGCCAAGGAAGACGGAAAGACGCTTGCGTTCGACGAGGCGCGCTCCAAAATAACAGAAGAGCTCGGAGAGAAAAAACGGAATAACGCCCTGCGCGCAGCGCTGGAGCGCATGAAGAAGAAGCATCCGGTAAAGACATACCCTGAGAGAATCCGCTAGGCGAAAGCGGTACGTTTTATTCGTGCGTTGCGGCGAGGCGCGCGCTCGCCGCTTTCTGGAGCCACAGGGATATGAATACCGCCGCGATCATGAAAAGGATAATGGCCGAAAACGGAATGAAGTAGCTTCCGGTATAATCGAACATGAAGCCCGCGAACAGCGGGCCGATCACTCCGCCGAATCCGTAGCAGATTTCCATGAAGCCAATGATGGTCCCATAGGTGGCCCCCTCGAAGCAGTCTCCCGCCAGCGCGGAGTAGCACGCGGTCATCGATCCATTCCCGAGCCCGTACACCACGGCAAAAAGATATCCGGCCAGGAGCGTGCCGCCCAGCGCCGGGATCAGGAGCAGAAGCGTTAGCCCGAGCGCAACGACGAGGGCCGAGATCGCGGCGCCCCGGCCCCTTCCGACGCGATCGCCCAGCCACCCGCCCCCGATGCTCCCGCCCATGCGGATAAAGCCGGTCATGCCGAAAATCACCGCCGCCGGCGCCATGCCGAAGCGCGCATCCACGAGATAGAGCTGAAGCTGGCTCAAGATGGTGTTGTTGTTGAAGCCGATGAAGAACACCAGCAGGCAGAGTCCCCAGAAGCTCGGGTTGCGCTTTATGGTAAGGAAGGTCGCCCGGACGCCCTTCGCCGCCTTCTGTTCGGCGCTTTCCTCGGCGGGCCGATCCCCCGGTGCCAGCGGCGTACCGTCGGGGGCCTGCCCGACGTCGGCGGGCCGATTGCGGAGGAAGAAGAAATTGAGGGGAAGGACGAGAAGGAGCATGGACGCTCCCATGATCAGATATGCGTGGCGCCAGCCCAAAAGTGATATCAGACGCTCGGCGATGGGAGAGAGGACGAGAACGCCGACGCCGATGCCCGCGAGCGCGATGCCCACCGCACGGCCGCGCTTGCGGACGAACCAGCGGGGAACGATGGCGCTCTGGATGGCGAACCCGGAGAGCGCGAGGCCGATGCCCGCAATGAGGCCGGTCAGCAGGTAGACGTGCCAGAGGGAGGACACGAAATAGCCGAGGGCCATCGCGCCGCCCACGAGCACCGTGCCGAGGGGAACGATGGCACGCGGGCCCTTTTTCTCCAACAGTGAGCCGAAATAAGGGGCGCTGAGAGCGTATGCGCCCAGCGCGAGGGCGTAGGCGCCGCTCAGCGCGCCCCGGCTCCAGCCGAATTCCTTGATGAGGGGAACCTGGAAGATTCCGAACGTAAAGCGCGCCGGAACGAGAACCGCCAACGTGATGAACGAAAGGGCGACAATGTACCATCCGTAATAAATCTTTCCGGGTGGGTTTTCGGCCGCGGCGTTTCCGGTGGTCATGATTTTCTCTGGCGTTTACGCAGAGAGAAGCCGGGGAAAGGCATGGCGCTTCTTTCTGGCAGGTAACGAAATTTGCAAAAGGTGTTTCTCTTTCATGCCATGTCCGAAGCGTTCGATCAAGCCGCGGACGCAGCCCGTACGATGAACCGCGGGAGAAAGGAAGGGAGCGGCAAACGGCCCGGGGGTGCAGCGATCAGGCGTTGCCGTAAACGCTTGATTCGAACCAATGATGAAAATTCTCAATCAGCGATTTGTGGTCTTTCTCCAGATTCGAGTACAGCCGCGCGTGTTCGATGGCCAGTGTCCCCAGGTCGGCGAGCGTCCGGACGAATTCGATTTCCTCTTCGGAAAAATTCCGCGGCGTTGCGGCGTAGAGACGCAGGGCGCCGACGATCTCATTCCGGGAAGTCATGGGAACCGACAACATGGAAACGATGCCCGCCGATCGCGCATTCTCGGGATATTCGATGCGCGGGTCGTTGGCCACATCGGGGATGTGGACCGTCTCTCCCTCCATGCAGGCGGAGAGACTGTGGTCCGCATGGAGCGGTCCCTTGGCCAGGTATTCCTCGCTCAGGCCCCAGGATGATGCGAGAAGGAGTTCGTTCGTTTTTTTGTTCACGAGACGCAGAGCGCACCCTTTTACTTCCATGGTTTCCGCCGTTGTGCGCGCGATATAACGGAGTACTTCACCGAAACCGAGCGTTGAGGTGAGTTCCGAGGAGATTTTCCGGATGACCTTCAAGCACTCATGAGAATTGTCTGGCTGCGGCATGGCGCTTCCTCCTCTGCCCCCCGCCCCGGAGCAGTGATCGAGGTGGGCACTTCGCCCGCGCCGGGTCCAAACGGGAGGTGAACGAATCGTACCATGATGTCCGGTTCGATTCTTCCGGGAAGGGTGGCTTGGTCCATAAGTGAAACAAAAATAGATAGTTAGATTATCCCTCCCAGAACGCCATCGCGCTCTGGAAATGGATGTCCACGGTGTCCTCGGGGTTGGCCGCGTAGCCGCCGCCCAGGGTGCCGGCCACGGGGATGCCGCGCTGTCTGCATTCGCCGAGGACAATTTCGTCCCGCTCCCGGAGCCCCTTTTTCGAGAGCTTCAGGCTTCCCAGCTGATCGCCCGCGAAGGGGTCGGCCCCCGCCTGGTAGATGACCAGGTCGGGCTTGTGGTTCTCCAGAATCCAGGGCACGTGCTTGCGGATGTGCGGGAGATAGATTGCGTCGTCAGTCAGATCGGAGAGGCCGATATCGAGATCGCTTTTCCGTTTGAGGGGGTAGATGTTTTCCTGGTGGATCGAAAATGTGAAAACCGATTCCTCGCCTCGGAAGATGAAAGCCGTTCCGTTCCCCTGGTGGAGATCGCAATCAATGACGGCGGCGCGCCGGATCAGCCCCTCGCTTTGAAGGGTCCGCACGGCCACGGCGAGATCGTTGATGTAGCAAAAGCCCTCTGCGCGGTCGGGAAACGCGTGATGGAAACCCCCCGTCAGGTTCATTGCCCGGCCGGACGAAAGGGCCTCCCGCGCCGCCTGAATGGTTCCCCCCGTCGCAAGGAAGCTCGCGCAGGCAATCTCCTCGGTCAGCGGGAGCTCGCTCGGCAAAGTCCGGGCGGTGTGAACCGCCCTTTCGAGATCGCCGATGTACTCCCGCGCGTGAACGAGGCAAAGCTCCTCGGGAGTTGCCGCGCGCGGCTCCGCGAATTCACTTTCCGGCACCCCGGCCTCCCGAAGGCGCTCGTAGGTTTTCCGGTACTTGTGGGCCTGAAGAACGTGCGTCCCGATGTCCGCGAAATAGTCGGGATGATAAACGAAGCAGGGCATCTCGTTTATTCTCCCTCCGAGGGACGCTTCTCCCGCGGGGAGATGTAGGTGCCGGCGGGGAGACCCGTCACCCGGAGCGCGCGCGTTTTGACGAGCGCGTGCACCTCGGTGCCGATCTTCAGCCCGAGATCGCGCACGGCGTCCTCGGTGACCTCGGCCATGATTTTCTGTCCCACGTCCACCTCCACCACCGTCCGGGAGGACATGCGGTGAAGGCCCGCCACCCGCCCCGGCCAGATGTTCCGCGTGCTGATCTTGGGAATCTTCCCTGTGGCGAGAATCACTTCATCCGCCCGAAGGGTCACCACCGCCCGGCTGCCCAGCTCTTGCTGTTCGAGCGGCACGTGAATCTCCAGTCCCTCGGCCTGCACGACGGCGAAGCCCGAGGAGCGGTCCACCGCGATGACATCCCCGCGCAAAATGGTTTCGATCGGACCCGCGCCTGCCATCTCCCCGGCCTCCTCGAATAATTCGAACGGACTTCCCGTTTTCGCCACGTGGCTTTTCTTGATGCCGTTTTCCTCGCGGCACGCGATCAGCGCCATCCGATCGACCAGGGCGGCCAGATCCGAGAAAGAGTGGCTGACGTAGATGAGACGGATGTTCAGTTTCCGCTTTATGCGGATGAGGTAGGCCAGTATCCGGTCGCGCAGCATGCGGTCGAGGCCGGCGAGCGGCTCATCCAGCACCAGGAGAGATGGAGAGGTGAGCAGGGCCCTTCCGATGGCCACGCGCCTCGCCTCGCCGCCCGAGAGATGATCCGCCCGCTTGGAGAGAAGCGGTTCCAGCCCGAGAAGGTCGGCAACCTCGCCCAGATGCAGCTGCCGCTCCCTCGCCGGGATGCGGCGATAGCCGAAGAGCAGATTTCCCAGAACGTCGAGATGGGGGAACAGAAGATTGCTCTGAAACACCATGCCCACGCGCCGCCGCTCGGGGGGGAGCGAGGTCCGCGTCTGCGCGTTCCAGTAGGCGATTCCGTTCACGAAGATGTGTCCCGACCGGGGCGCGAGAAAGCCGCAGATGGCGTGGAGGATGGTGGTCTTGCCGCAACCCGAGGGGCCGAACAGCCCGGTCGCCCGCGCGTCGCTTTTCAGCTGAACGTCGAGATGAAAGTTGCCCCGCCGGACCTCGAAGGAGAGATCGATCATGGCCGCTCCCTGGAGGCGCCGTCGCGCCGCCTGGGCCGGAACCGGCGCGCGAGCACCTCGCTCGCCCCCAGGGCAACGGCGCTCAGGAGGATGGACACCACCGCCAGCTGAATGACGGCCTCCTCCTGTCCCGGCGTCTGGTAGCTCCGGAAGATTTCGAGCGGAATGGTCCGGTTGCCCGACGTACCGGGCGACATCATCACCGTTGCGCCGAACTCGCCCAGTGCTCGGGCGAAGCAAAGGACCGCTCCCGCGACGACGGCCGGCCAAGACAGGGGAAGCGTCACGGCGAAAAAGGTTTCCAGCCGCGTGCAGCCGAGCGATCGGGCCGCTCCCTCGAGACGCGCGTCAACGGACTCGAAGCCGCTCCTGACGGTGCGCACCAGGAGGGGAAACCCCATCACCGTGCCGGCGATCGCCATGCCCACCCAGGTGAAGGGGATCTCGATGCCGGCGCGCGCGAGCAGGTTTCCCGGAAAACTGTATTTTCCGAAGATGAAGAGAAGGAGATAGCCCGTCACCACAGGCGGCAAGACGAGCGGAAGAAAAACGAGCGTTTCGGCCAGGGCCTTTCCGGGAAAATCGCGGCGCGCAAACAGCCATGCAACGGCCACGGCTGGCGCGATCCCGATCCCGACCGACGACAATCCCATCACGAGGGAAAGAAAAAGGGCGCTTCCCGCTTCGCCGCTCATGGCTTCACCTGCATGGATGAGGGGACAAGAAAACCGCGTTTGCGGAAAACGGCTTTGGCGTCATCCTGCGAAAGAAAACGAAAAAAAACAGCCGCATCTTTCCCATTCCGGCTCCCCGCAACCCGCGCAGCGTAGTAGGCGATCGGGGGATGCGAGCTTTCCGGGAAAACAAAAGCGATCCGCACCTTCCGGGACGCGCGGGCGTCCGTCGCGTAGACAATCGCCGCGGAGACGGCGCCGCGTTCGGCAAAGGCGAGCGCCGAGCGGACATCCCTCGCGAAAACGATCTTCCCCGTTTTTTCGAGACGCGTCCACAGGCCCGCCGCCCGGAGCGCGGACACCGCGTACCTTCCCGCCGGCACATGGGCGGGGTCGCCGATGGCGATCCGGGGGATGCGCAGCAGATCGGCCGGTCCCGCGACCGGACTCATTTCTCCGCGGGGAAGAACGCAGACCAGGGTGTTGCGCGCGATGGGGCGGAGCGATCCGGGGACAATGGTGCCTTTCTTTTCCAGGAACGCCGTCCACTCGCGGTGGGCCGACACGTACAGATCGGCAGGGCCTCCGGCCGAAATCTTCCGGGCGAGCGCCCCCGAGGAGGCGAAAACGAACTCTGTTCGAACCCCGGTGGCGCGCTCGTGCAGGGCGCCGATCTCCGGGAGCGCGCCCTGAAGGCTCGAGGCCGCGTACACCGTCAGCCAGGAGCGGCTCGCCGGGGCGGCGTATCCGCTCGCCGCCAGAAAGAGAGCCACCAGCGCGGACGCAAAAAAGAGCCGGCGGCGGTGAAAACGGAAAATATGGAAAATGGCAGCCCCTCCCGAAAAAAACGTCCTTTCCCTGATAACAGAGCAGGGGCCGGGAGTGAACCCCGCGCCCCGTTTTTCCAGTCCCGAGGTGTGCTAAAGTAGGGCCCTTGAAGCGCCGCCTTCCGCATGGAGTCTGCACCATCCCGAGATTCTGGAGGGGCCATGAAAGCCTGGGCTTTCTCTGTTTTCCTGCTTGCCGCCTGGATTGCGCCGGCCCATCTGGGCGCTCCCGCCTGGACGGGCGGGCATTTTGCCCTCGTGAAGAGCGAGGCCGAAGCCGGACGCTTCGGCGGCGGGCGGAGTTTCGGCTTCCGCGGATCGCGGGGTGCTTTCCGGCCTCGCAGCTTCGGCTCGCGCGGCTTTGGTTCAGGGGCCGGTTCTCGTCCCTCGCCCGGCGGCAGCAGGTCCTACCGCCCGATCCGCAGCCCCTTCGGGGGCTTTGGCGGCTTGGGCGGCGGGCTGATGGGGGGCCTCGGCGGCTTTTTTCTCGGCGGAATTCTCGGCCGGATGTTCTTTGGCGGCGGCGGCATGGGCATGGGCGGGGGCATCGGCATTCTCGAAATTCTCCTGATCGGCGGGCTGATCTTCTTCGCGATCCGGTTTTTTTCCCGCAGGAGCGAAGCGCCCCGGTACAGCGGCCCCTCGGGCTACGCCGCGCCGGGGGCCGATCCCTACGGCGTCGGCGGGGACGAGCATGAAGCGGGCCACGGAGAGCCTCCCCGCGGGGGCGGCGTCTACCGCGGACCGGACATTTCGCCGGGGGGCGGCGGTCCCGCTGCGGCAACCGCGGCCGACCCCGGAATGGAGGCGGGACTGTCGGCCATCGCCGCCGCCGATCCTTCTTTCACCCGGGAGAAATTTCTCGATGAATCCCGCTCCCGCTTCCTGAAGTTTCAGGCGGCCTGGGTGGCGCGCGATCTCGGCCCGGTTCGCGATCTGGCGGACAAGGATCTCCTCGCCGAGGTCGAGCGCGATCTCGAGGCCCTGCGCCGCGAGCGCCGCATCAACTGGCTGGATGACATCGAGATCCGCCAGTGCGAGGCCGTCGAAGCCTGGCAGGAGGAGGGTTTCGATTTCATCACCGTGCACTACGACGCCAGCCTGATTGACTGCGTCGTTTCCGAGGATTCGGGTGAAGTGCTCGAAGGAAGCCGGACCCATCGGGTGGGCTTCACCGAGTACTGGACCTGGACCCGGAGGAGCGGCGGCGGCGCCTGGTTCCTCTCCTCCATCAGCCAGGGCTAAGAGCGATGCTCCGGAAGATACGAATGCGCCTTCTGGCGGGGGGTCTCGCGCTGGCGCTTGCCGGCTGCGGCGGGATCGCCGTTCCGGCGGGCAAGCGGGCCGTGCGCGTGGACACCGAAAATGTATCCGGGGCCAACTGCACCGGCGAGGGCAAGGACGGGGTGCGCTACTTCTGGCGGGACACCCCGGCGTTGATCGCCGTCCGCGAGCGTGCCTTTCCCTTCGTGCTCATCTGCGAGAAGCCGGGCTATAAAAAGGCGGCCGTCATCGTGGATGAGCGCTCGCTCGATATTCCCGAAGACGCGCCGTTCATGGTCCAGCTGCAAAGAGGGATGAAGAAGATGGTCCGCACCGCCACCCCCGGCCCCAAGGGCGAGGACGCCGTCATTTTGGTCCGGGTGCCGATGGAGCGGGCGGGTCGTTAATCATTTCAGATTGCTCAAGAAGATTTTTCTTTTTTGATGTCCTTCCCCCCTTCCAGGTCTTTCAGCGACCACCAGAGATAGATGATCGTCCCGAGGATGAGGGTCATCAGGACGGCGAAGCCGCCGATGAGGTAGAGCGGCATGCCGCTGCGGTAGGTGTGCGTCCCCCGGCCGAGGGGGCCGGCGGCGATGCCGGCGGAGGTCTGCGGGACCTGCGAGGTCTGCGGGACCTGCGAGGTCTGCGGGGCGGGCGCCGCGCGCTGGGCGATGGCGGCCTGCTCCTGCTGGAATTTCGTGTAGCCCCACCAGGACACCCCGCCCACGATGAGCACGATGATCAGTGTGCAGATGGGCCATTTCATTTTACTTTTCGTCTTTTCGTCTGCGCTCACTTTCTCGCCTCCGGCACGATCTCCTCTCCCATGCGAAGCATCTGGCCCATTTCGTCCCCGGCTTCGCAGGCGGTCTTGAAGATGAAGTGTCGCGCGCCCGCCTTCTCGAGCGCCGCGATCTGCCCCGCGATCCGATCCGGCGGGCCGTAGAGCAGGTATTTTTCCGCGATGCCGCGGAAGTCCATATTGTAGCGCCGGGAGAGGTCCTCCGTCCCCTTTTGCAGGGCACGGACTTCGTCATCGTCAATGTGGAAAAAAGCATGATGAGCGGGAGTCCATCTTCCCGCCTCGATGCCGAGGTCGCGGCCGGCTTCATCGGCCCAGCCTCGCATCTGATCGAGGCCCGCTGCGAAGCGCTCTGGGGTGAAGAGGTAGGAGACGTAGCCGTCCCCCAGAAGGGCGGCGCGTCTTCGGGCGGCGTCGCTCCTTCCGCCGACCCAGATGGGCGGCCCGCCGGGGGTGGCGGGTGGCGGCATCTGGCGCACCGGGCCGAACCGCCAGAATCGCCCCTCGTGGGAAACCTCCTCGCCGCTCCAGAGCTTCCGGCAGATGGCGATGGCCTCATCCGTCCGCGCGCCCCGCTCGCCGTGGGGCACTCCGCAAAGCTCGAACTCCTCGACGCCTTCTCCGCCGATCCCGATCCCGAAGATGAGGCGGCCGCCCGAGAGATAGTCCACCGTGGCGGCGGTCTTGGCGGCGATGGCGGG